>WTKN01000050.1:6194-9314 GCA_011524395.1 Moorena sp. SS36440bin_2 | reverse complement strand
CCCTTTAATTATGGGTATTCAAGCAGACTTGATTTTATTAGCAGTCCTAAGAATCTGTCCAGCTAAGACAGCTGCACCAAAGCCATTATCAATATTCACTACTCCTATGCCTGGTGCGCAAGAATTCAACATGGTTAACAGGGGTGCCATACCACCAAAACTGGCTCCATAGCCCACACTAGTAGGAACGGCAATCACTGGACAATCGGCCATGCCAGCTACCACACTGGGTAATGCTCCTTCCATGCCAGCTACGACAATTAAGACATCGGCCTCGACAATCACCTGTCGATTATTCAGCAAGCGGTGGATACCAGCTACCCCCACATCCCAAAGGCGCTTGACCTGAAACCCACATAATTCAGCGGTAATGGCTGCTTCCTGAGCTACTGGTAAATCCGATGTGCCTGCGGAAATTAGACTAATGGTGCCGGAATACTTAGGTTCGAGGTGGGATGGTGCGATCGCACAAATCCGAGCTGTGGAATAATACTGTAACTCTGGGACTTTTGACTCTAGCTCCGTTGCCACCTCTGGTGTAATCCGTGTGGCCATTACTACCGGATTCCGCTGGCGCATTACTGCCATAATCTGAGCAATTTGGTCTGGGGTTTTTCCCTCTCCCCAAATTACCTCAGGAAATCCAGTTCTTAAGGTGCGGTGGTGGTCAATTTTGGCAAAATCACCCACTTCTTCGTAGGTAAAATCTTTCAGTTTATCTAGAGCAACAGTTGGGCTAAGGTCACCAGCCGCAACCGCTTCCAATAGAGATTTTAAGGCTTCGGGTTGAGTCATTTTTTTTTAAGGGAGTAGGGAGTAGGGAGTAGGGAGTAGGGAAGAAGGTTATCAGGTTTAATTTTAATCAAACCCAATGGTGATTTAGCATAACATCAAAAACTCCTCGTATTTCTTTCCTACTGTCACCTGTTCTGTTTTACCATAAATCCTAGTTTCACATTTCAAATCAAAATGCTCTTTAGGAATCTTACAGCGTTTTTCATAACGAGGTAAACAGGATTTTTTAACTGTTCCCTATTCCCTATTCCCAGATCCGCTGTTCCCTGTTCCCTATTCCCTGCTCCCTGCTCCCTGCTCCCTGCTCCCTGCTCCCCATCTCCCTATCTCCCATTCATTCTGAAATTTTCAGTTCCTCAATATTCCAGAATGCGCCTCCTAGAGCGGAATATTCAATGCCTTCTATGGAGTTACGAACTGCGGTCATGGAGAGAGGATTTATCAGATAAATATAAGGCAAGTGTTCTAAATTAATCCGTTGGGCTTCTTGATAAATCTTTTTGCGATTGTTTTCATCTAATTCTTGAGCGCCTTGGATATAAAGGTCACTTATTTTTTGCTCCCAATCGGCTACTTTACGACCTTGAATCGGGGATTGACCAGGGAAGGGTTTTTGATTAAAGCTGTGCAATCCCCCATCCACAGACCAGACATTAGAACTATTATTAGGTTCAAAGCCACCGCCACTAAAACCAAGGAGATGGCATTCCCAATCTAAGCTATTGCTGAGTTTGTCTACTAGGGTATTGAAGGCAATGGGAGTAAAATCCACTTGAATGCCAATTTTACTGAGGTCTTGCTTAATCTGTGCTCCCATCGCTTCTCGCAGCTTATTCCCAGCATTAGTCATTAAGGTGAAACGGACTTGATTACCTTGGCTATCGAGCAATTCGCCTTCGTTATTGTAGTTAAAGCCCACCTTTAATAGTAATTTCTTGGCTTTTTCGGGATTATAGTCATAAACGGGTAACCCCTTTTCTGGTGATAGATAATAGGGGCTTTGCACGGATATATTAGAATATTGCGGCGCACCTAACCCCCGATACAAATTATTCAGCATGGTTTGCCGGTCTATGCCATAGGCAACGGCTTGTCTAAATTCGAGAGTATTAAACCAACGGGACTTAATCGGATCTACTAAAGGCTGCCCATCCCGGCTACCGGTGTTGAGATTGAAGGAGATAAAACTGGAACTGAGGGTAGGACCATCGATGTGGATGGTAAAGTTACCCTTTTTTTCCTCTTGCTTGAGCAGGGAATAGTATTCAGGGGATACACCCAGAGAATCTAATCCGCCGGAGCGAAACTGAATGAAGGATGAATCGGTTGATTCTACAATTTCCCAGATCGCCCGCTCAATATAAGGTTGCTGCTTTCCCTGTTCATCTTTTTTCCAGTAGTAGGGATTACGGTCGTAAACCACCCGCTGACTGGTGCGGTAGAGTTTAAGTTTATAAGGACCGTTGACAATAATATCATCTGGATCCGTATCTACCCCCCACATGGTCAAAAACATTGGATTCCCTTCTGAATCTTTGGTTTTCACCGATTCTTGCAGCACATGAGCCGGTAATATCGGTAAGCCAGTATTGCGGAGAAAGGGCGCAAAGGGTTCAGGAACGGAAAATTCCACCCGACGCTGGTCTATCTTCTTGACCGTTGGTAAGGCTCGACTCTTGCCAACCCGGAGGATATCTCTAGAATCAGTGGGAATTTCTGGGTTGAGGTAGATGTCATTGTAGGTAAAGACCACATCATCAGTGGTTAAAGGCTGACCATCTGACCACTTTAGCCCCTCCCTCAAGGTAAATAGGATTTTAAGTTTATCGTCGGAAATCTGCCAGGATTCCGCTAAAGCGGGGATTATTTCCCCGGTTATCCCATCAGTGTCTATTAAACCTTGAAAGGTAAGACCAAAAATACTGGTAGCACTTTGGTTGAGGGCATAGTTAAAGGTATTGATGTCACTGAGAATACTCTGGACTATTTGGGGAACGTCAGCTGCCTTGGTTTGAAATTGGCTGATGCTACAGCCAGGCAGTGCGATCGCAACACTCACAGCCAGGAAAATGCCTAGACAACGATGCCAGAGAAGCACAAGAGATTTAGCAGAGGTCATATAAGAAAGGGAACAGGGAGTAGGGAATCGGGAATAGGGAGTAGGGAGTAGGGGACTACTACAATCAACTCTGTACTAGCATACCAATTGACGTAGGGTGCGTTAGGGGCGGGCTTGCCCTGATGTTCAACCTCGTAACCAATGTTGGGATAGTCCGCCCCGTAACGCACCACCAAAGGGCTTGCTACCTCACGAGGTTCAGAGAC
>WTKN01000050.1:0-6094 GCA_011524395.1 Moorena sp. SS36440bin_2 | reverse complement strand
TCACCGTTGATATCGAGACACTCACCGTTGATATCGAGACACTCACCGTTGATATCGAGACACTCACCGTTGATATTCAGATACTCACCGTTGAGGTTCAGAGGCTCAACCCCACACTTGCCAAACTAACCCAACTCATCCCTGTGTTCATATCAGAAAAACACAATTACACAAGTACCCTGATGGGGACTACCAAAATTCGATTTATTGTGTATAATATTTCCCACACTAATAATAGGAGTAACCTACCAAAACCCTTGATTCCTAAACAGCTGATAGCTGAATTATTACCTTATAAGACCTAACTGTTACCGTGATTTTAGTCACCAAACCATTAAGATTAGTGTCACAAAATCAGTCACTATATCACTGTAGTGTTATAGTGATTTGAGAAATTTTCCAAAATTTTACCTAGAAAAGTAATCGAGACCTAGAGCGTTAACAAGTTTTGCTACAAACGTTCAAGATTTATCGATATAAGGTAATAAATGGGTGCATTTTTGAAGACTTTTAACCAAGATAGGGTAGCATCGAAGCCCAAAATAATTCTCGAATTAATCAATCAGGACTTACCCATTGCCCCCTAAATCCCCCAAGTTTGGGGGACTTTCATGACTTTGTCCTGCCCAGATTTGGGGGGTTAAGGGGGCAAAACCAACTAAACTTCGTAAGTCCTATTAATACAAATTGAAAATTGAATATGGAAGCCAAGATGATGCAAAATCCTTTTACCTACGGTCAGCCAGTTTCCCCAGAGCGTTTTGTGGGACGACGATCAGAAATTATGGCGGCCTTTGATCAAATCTATAGCCGCAGTAACTTAGCCCTTTGGGGAGGGCCAGCCATGGGCAAGACCTCTTTCCTGGAATTCCTGGCTTCCCCCCAAGTTTGGCAACACTATGGACAAGACCCATCCCAGGCTGTAATGGTTCTCCTGAGTTGCGAGAGTATCCAACCCTTTACAGCTGCCGGGTTTTGGCAAGAAGTGTTTAGTCTGCTCCAAGAGGGATTAGACGGTGAGCCAGACCTCCAGGAACAGATCCAGACATTGCTAGACCAGGGACGAGCAACCACCAGAGACATGCGCCAAGTATTGCGGAAACTTGGCAAACGCCACAAATTCTTGCTGTTGCTAGTAGATGACTATGATTGGGCACTGCGGGAAAACCAGCACTATACTCATGCTGAGATGGAAACCTTTCTTACGGAGTGTCGCAGTATTGCCTATCACTCTCGGGAGAGGAAATATCTATCTATGATTGTGGCCTCACTCCGTCCTCTCAATGAACTTGGTCCTGCTCTCAATCCCAATAGTTCTCCCTGGTACAACCATTATCTGTTCCAATCCCTCAAGCCATTTACTGACCCTGAGATTGATCACTTAATGGCTGGTATGCCAATTACCCCAACCTTAAGGGGGCTGATCCGAGAGATTGCTGGTGGACATCCCGCTCTGCTCCAGATTGCTGGTTCTTTGCTTTATCGAGAGCTAAAAACTGGGAACGTCCCTGATGCCCAAGCCTTTGCTCGGGACTTTGAAGGTATTACCCGACCAATTTTTGAAACGATTTGGAAACGGTGTAGCCAAGTTGAGCAAGCTCTATTGATGTTGATGGCCTTGTTCAAATTAGACGGTCGTCTCCATCATAACAAGCACTTTGACTTGAAGGGCATTGAGGTAATCTTTAGCCAACACCAGCGAGAGTTAACTAACCTTGTAGAACGAGGGGTGATTACTAACCAAAACCAACAAGGAATGATGATCAGCCATCAAGACTTATTATTTACCTCATCCATTATGGAACGGTGGGTGATTCAGGAACTTTGGCAGACGAATCATCAATTACTAAAAGATAGGCAAAAAGTCTTTCTCAATCTACTCAGCCATAGTCAAGCTGATCAAGTTACTGAAGCAATTAAGTGGATATCGCAACATCAAGACAAAGTCAAGACTGCTGTGGAATGGGTGAGTAAGGTGTTAGCTGCATTTTCCTGACTTGCAAGGGCAGCTAACCTTGACTGGTTTGGATAAAAATTAAACAAATCATCAATCGTAGGCTAATGGTTAATAATTATTCTAATCATCCTAATCCTTATGAAATCGGGAAGATAATTGATGATCCAGACAAGTTTTTCGGACGGTATAGTCTGTTTCAATTTATCGAAGACAACCTAAGCCAGGGGGGAAAGGTAATATTACTTCATGGTCAACGACGGATTGGCAAGTCATCGGTCTTGGCACAAATTCCCAAAAAAGTTAAAGTTACTAGGGATAAGTTTTTATTTGTTAACTTTGATTTGCAAGGCTACATTCACAAACCCTTGAGTCGTATTCTCCATGACTTGGGTCAAGAGATTATTGATCACTGTGAACTAGAGCCAGATGATATTACTCTCCCCTCAGAACAAGAGTTATTAACTGATAACGCTATCTTATCTAATCAATATTGGCTCCAACTTTTTCAGGTATTAAAAGGTAAAAATCTGGTTTTATTGCTGGATGAATTTGATGCTATACCTGAACACTATCCCCCATCAGCACCATTGAATTTTTTTACCTATTTAGCTAAGCTAATTAAACAGCACGATCAATTATTTGTGATTGCGGTAGTAGGACGGAATCTGGATGATATGCCCAATCTAGTCCAGGTGTTTAAGAGTTCACCCTCCCAAGAAATTGGTTTTCTGAATGACACCAGTACTAAACGGCTAATTAATAAAACAGCTCAGGGTGTCTTGACCTATGAAGAGAATGCCACCACAGAAATTTACCATCTATCTGCTGGGCATCCCTATTTTACCCAAGTCCTAGGCTTTACTCTGTTCTCGAAGGCGAGGGAGAACGACAACTGGACGATTTCTGCCCCAGATGTGGAGCTGATAGTCAACCAGGCTATTGAGAACGCTCAAGGGGGATTGGCGTGGTTGTGGGATGGGTTACCGAACCCAGAGCGAGTGGTATTTTCAGCAGTGGCAGAGGCTCAACAAAGAGCTATCTCCCAACGCCAGACGGTGCCAGAACACCCATTATCCTTCCTAAAGCGCTATGGTGTAATCCAGACCAAGTCCCTGTATAAAGCAGCCAAACGACTTAAAGACTACCGTTTCGTCGATGACACAGAATGTAGAGTAAAGGTGCCATTAGTCCGCCACTGGTTGATTCGCTATCACCCACTACAGCAAGAGATACTACCACTGGAGACTCTAGACCAAGACCAAACGGATCCGATCTATCAACTAGCCACTACACGGTATCAACAGGGGCAAATTCAAAAAGCACTAGTGCTCTATGAAGAGGTATTACAAGTTAATCCTAATCATTTCATGGCTCTGTTGGCTCTAGCTGAAGGGTATCTCCAGGTCAAAAATTTCAGCAAAGCCGTAGAACTCTATAGAAGAGTCTATCAAGTTAAGCCAGTACAAAGCCAAGAAGGGTTTTTGCGATCGCTACTAAAGTATGGAGATCAGTTGATCGAGCAAAAAGAATTCACAACAGCCCAGACGTGTTTTCAGAAAATGTTGGACATTGACCCTGACGATCAATTAGCACAGCAGAGACTAGACCAGATTGAAGCTCTTAGTAATCCACGGATCACTCCAGTTGATAAAACTCCAAATCATACTGGGTTAGGCATTGGCAAACTAGCAGCAGCAACTGTAGCCATAATTTCTTTCGTTGGTGTGGGTTTCTATTATAAGGTATCAACTCCCTGTCCAACCGGTGCCCAGAAAGTCTTTGGGATTAGATGTATCGCTACTCCTATTAGTCGGGGTGAGCACAGCTTATTTCCTACAATTGACAACAATGAAAATATTGACCGTGCTACTGAAGCATTCCGAAACGCAAACTATGCCGAAGCCGCTCAGGGTTTTTACCAAGCTTGGCAGGCTGATCAAAACGATCCAGAATTGCTGATTTACTACAACAATGCCTGGGCTCGTCAACAGGGGTTTCCCCCATTTACTATCGCTGTGGTAGTGCCCATAGACCAGTCAGAACCCACGGCAAAAGAAATATTGCGAGGGGTAGCCCAGGCTCAACATCAGTTCAATGATTTAGGGGGATTAAATGGTCGATTCCTGGAAATTGCGATCGCTAACGATGGCAACAAAGAAGCCAAAGCTCAAAAAATAGCTAAGGCTTTGGTAAACGACAACTCTATCCTGGGGGTAATTGGACATAACTCTAGTGATGCCAGTAAGGCGGCACTGCCCATATACGACAAAGCTGGCTTAGCGATGATTTCCTCCACCAGCTCCAGTAATTATTTAACCAGTCTTGATAAAAAGAACAACGTGTTCTTTAGGACAGTTCCTTCTAATCTAGCATCAGCAAGAAAACTGGCTCAACATCTCAAAACTCAACTTGGGTTAGACAAGGTGGTAATTTTCTATGATGCTAAAAGTATCTATAGTAAGGATATAAAAGAAAAGTTTGAAACACAGTTTGAACTTGAATACCTAGGGGGTGAGGTAGTTCGGGATATTGAATTAAACAATCCCGACCTGAATATAACTCAAGAAGTCAATAACAGTCTCTCTCAAGATCAAGTCAAGGCGGCTATGTTATTCCCGAGGGTGGAATCGGTTAATACAGCTATTAATATTGCTAAAGCCAACGCTAACCTAGATCAGCAAAGGCTAAGGTTATTCGGTGCAGGTACTTTATATGAAAATAAAAACTTGACACAGGGTAAGGAAGCAGTGGAAGGGTTAACTATAGTAGTTCCCTGGTTTAGGGAAGCACGACAGGCAGAAAAATTTTCTAAAGAAGCTTACGAACTATGGCAAGGCGATGTTAGCTGGTCTACTGCTACGAGTTTTGATGCTACTCAAGCCTTTATTCACGCTTTGTTCCAGGACGCCGACCGAAAGCTAGTTCTCGACAGACTGCGCAATATTAATCTTGTACCCAGTGATACCTCCGGGTTGGGTTTGCAATTTACTGACCAAGGGGAGCATGAGAAGAGTGAACCTGTGCTGGTGGAAGTAGTTAACGGTAAATTTAAATTAGTATCAGAGTAAGACCAAGAGGGGGTTGAAAAAATGAATTCAGCAGTTCCTAGGAATCCCTATATCATTGGTCGTCCCATTGATGAAAATGACCCGGAATTATTTTGGGGAAGGCAAAGCTTATTCCGGTTTATCGAGGATAAACTCAGGAAGAAAACCAAGGTGATTATACTGTACGGTCAACGGCGGATTGGTAAGTCTTCCCTACTCCGTAATATTCCTACATCTGTAAACTTAGATAGCTTTGCCTTTGTTCCCTTTGATCTACAATCATACATTCACAAATCTCTCGGTCAGGTCTTAGAAGAACTGGCCATAGAAATCCTGGATAGCTTGGAACTAGACTCCCCTGAAATCCTCTTACCTGACCCTACCGCCCTAAACACCGATCCCTCCCTCTTTTCTAACCAGTTTTTGCCTCAAGTCTATCAAACCTTGGGGAACCAAAACTTAGCCTTATTGCTGGATGAATTGGAGACCTTAAATACTCCAGATAATAACCTAATATCCCAGCATTTATTTGCTTACTTAAAATCCTTAGTTGCTCAACAGGATAATCTATACCTGATTCTCTGTGTGGGACAGGAATCCAAAGATTTACCCGATTTACTCGGGATATTCAAGGATGCCCCAACCACAGAAATTGGCTTACTTGATCAACAAACTACCCAGGAACTAATTACCAAACCAGCCGCAGGACGACTCACCTACGAAACTGCTGCTATCCAAGCTATTTACAATTTATCAGCAGGGCATCCCTATTTTACCCAAGTCCTATGCTTTGCTATTTTTAGCAGAGCTAGGGAGCTACAGCAGTGGCAGATTACTCCAGAAGATGTGGAAAACAGTGTAGACCAAGCCCTAGAAAATGCTAGTGCTGGCTTGGCATGGATTAGAGCCGGATTATCTATCCCAGAACGAGTAGTATTCTCTGCCGTTGCCGAGGCAGGTAATCCCGTTAAAAATAGTGATAAAAATAGTTCATACCAGCCCTTACAGCCGTTAACTGCAAGCCCCCTAAATCCCCCAATTCTGGGGGACTTTAACTCAAAAACCCCCCAAAGTTGGGGGGCTAGGGGGG
>WTKN01000310.1:6472-9506 GCA_011524395.1 Moorena sp. SS36440bin_2 | reverse complement strand
CCTTAGCGACTATTCATATGTGGATTAATAAAATTATATTAGTGGGATAGGTTCACTGAAAAGACCACTATTATTCCTGCAATCAGACCGATGGTGATAGCACTACCAATGGTAACGAATCGACAGGATGCAGTAATGGCTACCAAACCCGACAGTACTCCGTTAATAATCATAGTGGGGTCAGCCTTACTGTCAGGATCCCTTGGGTCAAACCAGGTAGTTAGAGCTGCGGCAATAGCCCCTGCACAAGCTGCTGTATTCGTCGTGAGGACAATATGGCTAATGGCGTTGGGATCTAAATTCGTCGTTCCGGGATTAAAAATGGTTGAGCCGGGATTAAAACCAAACCAGCCGAGCCATAAAATCAAGCAACCTAGAATCGCCAGGCTGAGATTGTGTCCGGGCAACCCATAGGAAATGCCATCTATATATTTGCCCTTGCGTGGTCCGAGAAGGTAAGCACCTACTAAGGCACAGCAACCGCCTACGGAGTGAACTACCGTTGAACCAGCAAAGTCCCAAAATTTCAGCCCTTGTAGCCAGCCTCCTCCTAGCCAACCTCCTCCCCAAATCCAGTGACCTGTGATTGGGTAAATGATGCCCACAAGTAGAAGGCTGAACAGACAAAACCCAGAAAATTTGATGCGCTCAGCCACTGCTCCAGAAACAATAGTGGCAGCAGTTCCAGCAAAAACTAGTTGAAAAAAGAACTTGGCGTTGAGGGGTATACCAATATCTTTTAGTGAATAGAAGACACCGTTATAGGCTTCTCCTATGGCTGGACTATTATCTAATCCTGAAAGGAAAAAGCCATTGAAACCTAAAACAGGGTTCCCATCACCAAACATCACAGCAAAGCCAACTGCCCAGAAAGCTGCTGTAGACAGGGCAAACACGATCAGGTTTTTAGTCAAAATGTTGGCGGCGTTCTTTTGGCGGCAAAGACCAACCTCCAACATCCCAAACCCCGCGTTCATGAAGAATACTAAACAACCAGTGAATATCACCCAGATAGTATCCACGGCAATTTGGAGAGATGCAAGGGTAGTCTTAAAAGGTGGATTCTGGGCTACTGCTATCTCGGCACACAACAGCATGATGATTGCGATCGCTGGCAAGCAAATTTTCCAACTTTGCCGCCTCCAACCGCTGGTGCACCTTAACCTTTTGCGCTTTTGTTTAGACATTACTAATCAAAGGTTTAGTGCTTAGAATAAAAATCAATACGTTAGTAAGAGCAAGTGTGCTAATCGACAGTGCTATGGGAATCATGGTCAAATAATTGATTCCAAATTATGTCTATGGATACCTATAATTTCGGTTCTCTGTGACCATTATGAATTAGCACAAACAACCTCGTAGACCCCTGAATTATTTTTTTAGCTTTGGGTTACTAGTGAAAACTCTTTTGGCGTAGATAAAACCCTAATCTGAAATTAGCCTAAGTCCTGAGTGACCTTTGACTTGGCTTATGCTTACACTAGTTCCCTTGATTCTATGAGTAACTGGAGCTATTGGCTGCTTGGGTACTTGACAGTATATGTACAGGAAGCAGTTAAGCACTAACTTACTCTTATAGTAGACGATCTTTTCACTATTGTATGCTAATATTTCCCTTTTTATTTTTTTTTCGTCGAAATATATTCCTGTTTTTTTACTCTCGTAAAATTTAATTATTCAGCAGTCAGTGGTCAGCGGTCAGCGGTCAGCCGTTGGCCAATGGCCACTCAAGTAGCATCATCTGTAGCGAATTAGCTGTTGGCTTAGCCTGGGCGTAGCGCCTATGCTTACAGTATTTCTTATAGATTATAGGATTTCTGCTAATTAATTATAGTAAACTAGTTATTTTTTACCTCAAAAAATGCCTTGTTTAAGATCAACATAATGTTGTATCACTACTTATTTATCACTACCCTTTTTATAACTCGATTTAAAATGGGCGCACCGGTAGTTCTGACTTCTGACGTGGCCGTAGGGCTATAATTAGCTCCCCAACTTTCTGACAAAATGGCAGAAAAGCCAATATATATATCAGTATTATGACTTTCATCTAACAGAATTTTTGCTCTCAAATTAGTGGGAATTACATAGATGACAGAAAAAAATCTGATCCAAGGAAATAACAGTAACAATCGCCTCCATGGAACTGAGGGAGATGATAGAATAGAAGGGTTGGGGAGTTGGGATATCCTCAACGGTAATGGTGGCAACGACGAATTAATTGGTGGTGCTGGTTTAGATCGCCTTCACGGCGGTACTGGTTCAGACGTTCTCAACGGTACCGATGAAATCAATGCAGGTGCTGGTGAACGGGATTATCTTTCCGGCGGTGCGGGGGCAGACACCTTTATCCTGGGGGATGCCAACAAAGTTTATTACATAGATTCAGGTAACCTTGACTTTGTTCGTATTCAAGACTTTGAACTGGGTGTGGACAAGGTACAGTTGCCTGGTCATCCTAGTGACTATCATATGGACGGCAATAAGCTTTGTTTGGCAAACGGAGAATTGATTGCAGTATTTGACCATCTCGACACCATAGATCTCTATAGTGATGATTTCATCTTTATTAAAGATGGTAACGGTGGCAACACTGCTCCTAATGCCAACAACGACAGTAGCACTACTGAATTTAATACTCCTGTCAGCATTAACGTCTTAGGTAATGACTCTGACCCTGATGGGGATGCCTTGAGTGTCACTTCCGTAGAAGGTCAGTCGATCTCTGCTGGAGAAACCATTGATACCAATAATGGTTCTGTGACTTTGCTCAACAATGGTCAGTTGGAGTTTACTCCAGATAGAGGTTTTACTGGTAATGAGAGTTTCTCTTACCACATCAGCGATGGTAATGGTGGGGAAGATACCGCTCGTGTTACCGTCAATGTTGCCCCTAAACCTAACACTGCTCCTCATGCTAACAACGACAGTAGCACCACAGAATTTAATACTCCTGTCAGCATTAACGTCTTAGGTAACGACTCTGACCCTGATGGGGATGCCTTGAGTGTCACTTCCGTAGAAGGTCAGTCGA
>WTKN01000310.1:6134-6372 GCA_011524395.1 Moorena sp. SS36440bin_2 | reverse complement strand
ATACCGCTCGTGTTACCGTCAATGTTGCCCCTAAACCTAACACTGCTCCTCATGCCAACAACGACAGTCGCACCACTGAATTTAATACTCCTGTAACCATTAACGTGTTACGCAATGACTCAGATCCTGATGGTGACACTTTGATTGTCAGTTCCGTAGAAGGTCAGTCGATTAGTCCTGAGCAAACCATTGACACTGATAATGGTTCTGTGACTCTGCTCAACAATGGTCAGTTGGA
>WTKN01000310.1:5919-6034 GCA_011524395.1 Moorena sp. SS36440bin_2 | reverse complement strand
GATAATGGTTCTGTGACTCTGCTCAACAATGGTCAGTTGGAGTTTACCCCAGATACTGGTTTTACTGGTAATGAAAGTTTCTCTTACCACATCAGCGATGATAATGGTGGGGAAG
>WTKN01000310.1:0-5819 GCA_011524395.1 Moorena sp. SS36440bin_2 | reverse complement strand
ATACCGCTCGTGTTACCGTCAATGTTGCCCCTAAACCTAATACTGCTCCTATTGCCAAAAACGACAGTAGCACCACAGAATTTAATACTCCTGTCACCATTAACGTTTTAGGCAATGATTCTGACCCTGATGGGGATACCTTGAGTGTTACTTCCATAGAAGGTCAGTCGATCAGTGCTGGAGAAACCATTGACACTAATAATGGTTCTGTGACTCTCCTCAACAATGGTCAGTTGGAGTTTACCCCAGATAGAGGTTTTACTGGTAATGAGAGTTTCTCCTACCACATCAGCGATGATAATGGTGGGGAAGATACCGCTCGTGTTACCGTCAATGTTGCCCCTAAACCTAATACTGCTCCTATTGCAAACAACGACCGTAGCACCACTGAATTTAATACTCCTGTCAGCATTAACGTTTTAGGCAATGATTCTGACCCTGATGGGGATGCCTTGAGTGTCACTTCCGTGGAAGGTCAGTCGATCTCTGCTGGAGAAACCATTGACACTGATAATGGTTCTGTGACTCTGCTCAACAATGGTCAGTTGGAGTTTACCCCAGATAGAGGTTTCATTGGTAATGAAAGTTTTTCTTACCACATCAGCGATGATAATGGTGGGGAAGATACCGCTCGTGTTACCGTTAATGTTGCCCCTAAACCTAACACTGCTCCTATTGCAAACAACGACCGTAGCACCACAGAATTTAATACTCCTGTCAGCATTAACGTTTTAGGCAATGATTCTGACCCTGATGGGGATGCCTTGAGTGTCACTTCCGTGGAAGGTCAGTCGATCTCTGCTGGAGAAACCATTGACACTGATAATGGTTCTGTGACTCTGCTCAACAATGGTCAGTTGGAGTTTACCCCAGATAGAGGTTTTACTGGTAATGAAAGTTTCTCCTACCACATCAGCGATGATAATGGTGGTACTGATACTGCTCTAGTCAGTGTGGATGTTCAAAAGACTGAGGTTGATATTGCCGTTACCACTGATGCCATTGGTTTATATGATGGCAAGCGAAACCAAACGGAAATTGACCATGGGGTGACATTAAGACAGACTATTACTGTCACTAATAAATCCGAGCAAACAGCAACAGGTGTAGTTGTGGCTACCACCTTACAAGCTGGACTAGATGTTTGGGAGCCAAGCCAACCTAAATTTAACGAGTATGGATTTACCTGGGTTAATTCTAAGGGAGCTGATAAAAGGGAACGCTTCCAAGGTAATCCAGAGACTGTTGATCCTACCAATGGAACCGTTACCGTTAATGATGTAACCCTAGCAAACAATCCTTCAGCGATAGTCAGGTCCAACAAGATTCCTCAGGGTGAACTCATTTGGGAACTGGGTACTCCTCTAGAGGGAGGAGAATCGGTGACGTTAACTTTCTACGCTCAACGTTCTGATTTTGGACGTACCATTGGTGATCCTTTTAGGGGTGAGCTCTTTTTCAAACACACTGCATCCCTTGTTGCTGTCGATCAGCATGACACTAATTCACGGAACAATGCCGATCAGGTAAAGCTGAATTACGATAGTCCTATCGTCTTCGACCTGAATGGGAATGGTATTGAAACCCTAAGCATTGATGAAGGGGTTGAGTTCGACATGCTTAACACGGGCAGCGCAGTGAACACTGGCTGGCTCTCTGGTGAGGATGGCTTTTTGGCCATTGATAACGATGGCGATGGGCTGATTTCCTCCCGTGATGAGCTATTCGGCGGTGGGGTTGGTGAGGGCTTTGCTAAGCTAGAGAGCTTCGACAGCAATGGCGATGGTTTGGTAAATGAGTCTGATGACCGGTTTGGTGAGTTGCTTCTATGGCAAGACGGCAACGAAAACGGTATAACCGATGCTGGTGAATTAGTTTCCCTAGAGTCTACTGGTATCACTGACTTGAACACCAGTTACACCGATGTCTTTACTGCTGATGCTCAGGGTAATATCCACGGTGAGCATAGTACTGCTGTGATGAATAGTAGCACCATCGAGATGGTGGATGTTTACTTCCAAGTTGAACTAGGCTAATTACCTCTAGATTGGTATGGAGGTCTAAGGTTTAAATCTCCATACTGATGGTTGACATGGGCGTATCTTTCTTAAATCGCACCCACTGGGTGAAACCGCAAACAATGAGATGCACCCAACCGGGATTGATGATTGTGATATTTTTGGCATCATGGAAATAACTCCTTTTTAGGAGGGAGGAAAGCCGCGCTGGTCGTGGTTAACAGTTGTAACCAGCGCGGCTATTAGTATCGGTCGTAACTTTCTATAGTATAGATAACTCCTGGGAAAAATGCAAGGGGTAATTAAAAGTATTTACATTTATTTACAAATTATTATTATTAGATATTTATGTACTCAGATATGTGTAATATTTATAGTATTTTTTATTGTATTTTTGATAGAGTAGGTAAGAATTAACCGGAAATAGAGAATATAAAAAAATGGTTATTTGATAGAATAGCTAAGGTTTTTTTATTGAAATTGTAGATTACTCAGTTATCACAAAAAACTCACACTATATCTCCCGACTGCCTTTTTATATCAATCCTATGTTTACATCTCAAGGAAAAATCCTATAGCATAGTATCAATCATCATTTACAAACTAATTATGTTAACCCTTGATGAAATCGAAACGGCTATTCGACAATTACCGAAGAGCGAGATTCGAGAGCTGGCAGCCCGCTTACAAGATTATTTAGATGATTTAGACAATAGGTGGGACCAGCAGCTAGAATCTGACCTAAAATCAGGAAAGCTAGATAGCCTGATTGCCAGAGCAGAAGCAGATATTGCTACCAATCAAGTTAAGGAGCTTAATGAAATCCTTTACGACACCTGATTTTTGGAAAACTTATGCCTTACTTCCGACTTCAGTTAAGGAGCAAGCGCGAAAAGCTTACCGAATTTGGCAACAAAATCAATTTCATCCATCATTGCACTTCAAGAAAGTGGGTAACAATCTTTGGTCAGCACGTATCACTCTTAACTACCGGGCTTTAGCAATCAAGAAAGGTAACGATTACTACTGGATTTGGATTGGCACACACGATGAGTATCAAAATCTTATCAATAGCTAATCTTTTGCCAATTGAAATTGGAGATTACTCAGTTATCAAAAAAAACTCAAACCCTATCCCCCGATTCCCGATTCCCGATTCCTGATTCCCTTTGCTAAAGTTTATATAATAAAACTGTGAGTAATATCATTCAACTATGGAACCATTAACAACTGCGGGTTTAGCTATTGCTACTGTGCTCGCCACTAAAGCCTTAGAAAAAACTGGGGAAAATGTCGGGCAAGTTCTCTGGAACCAGACTAACCAGTTTGTGGAATCCCTAAAAAACCAGTCTCCAGATACGGTAATCGCTATCGAGAACGCCCCAGAGCAACCTCTCGATTATGCCGAAGTGGTATTGGAAATAGAGGCAGCAGCGAAGCAAAATCCCGAAGTTGCCCAAAGTATGGAGCGTTTAGTGACTACTGTTGATGCTGAAGCTTTGCCTAATTTAGAAGAAATTCGTCAAGAGATTATCAAAGCTTTGGAATCCCACCAGGCTACTGGTGAGACTTACAACAATGAAAACGTGAAGAACTTTGCCAAAGGGGATATTATTAATCAACAGAATACTAATTTTGGCGAGAAACAAACTAATATTGGAAATATTGGAGAAAACCAAACTATTCAAAGAGGCGAAAATTTTCAAAATATTAATATTTGACTACAGTCGCCTGGGAGGCAGGTTAACCAAACTCGACCAAATCAAGCTCCCCCACTACCTCCGTATTATGTCGAACGCCCGGAAGTAAGCCAACGACTAAAACAAATCCTTTTATCTGAAGAAACCGCTATAGCTGGCACCTTAGTTGTTAGTGCCATCTATGGCTTGGGAGGAATTGGAAAATCTACCTTAGCTGCAGCCTTAGCCCATGATCCAGAAGTTCAATCCCATTTTCCCGATGGGATTTTTTGGGCAACCTTAGGTCAACAGCCTGATATATTATCCTTTCTAAGTACGTGGATACAGCAATTAGGAGATTATGACTTCAAACCGATTAATATTGATAGCGCTTCGTTACAATTAAGAACATTATTATCCGATAAAAAAGCCTTACTAGTCGTGGATGATGTTTGGCATCCTGACCATGTTGACCCCTTTCGAGTAGCAGGGGGTGGTTGTCGGGTTTTAGTGACCACAAGAGAAGCGCCGGTTAACGGTGCGATTCGCTATAATTTAGATGTGATGACTCCAAAGCAATCCTTGGAGTTATTAACGTCTTGTTTACAGATCTTTTCAGATGAATCGACCTCACTCCCTTTAGCTGCAAGCCCCCTAAATCCCCCAGCGAGCAATCCCTCGCTGGGGGACTTTGACTCTATTTCCCCCCAGCGAGGGATCCCTCGCTGGGGGGCTAGGGGGGCGAAAATTGCTGTAAACAACCAGTTAACTAATCAAGAACTCGACTATGCTGAAACCTTAGCCAAAACTGTCGGCTACTTACCCCTAGGATTAGAATTAGCTGCTGCCCAAGTTAGGGATGGATTCTCTTGGGAAGAGTTACTGGGTGCGTTACAAGCTGAAATTGCTGATTTAGAAGCCTTGGATCGATTGGAAGCAGAAGAAGAACCAAGTGACGCTAAGCGCAAAAACTACAGTCTAGTGGCTTCCTTTAATCTCAGTTTAAAGCGATTATCCCCCGAGAGATTGAAACAATTTGCTTGGTTAGGGGTACTGCCGGAGGATGTCACCATTACTGAAACCATGGCGACTACATTATGGGATAGTAATTTAGTTAAAGCCAAAAAGACCTTAAGATACTTACGACAAAAAGCGTTATTACTACCAGGGGTCTCTAGTACCCAAAAAACTAACTATCGCCTCCATGACCTGTTACATGATTTAGCCCGTAATCTGCTTACTAGCTCTACTACACCAGAACAAGTCTCTCAATTACCAGGGCTAGGATTATCAATTCCCGAAGCCCATCAGCAATTATTAGAACGTTATCAAACTAAGACCGAAAAGGGATTATGGCATACCTTACCCGATGATGGTTATATCTATAACCACTTAACCTGGCACCTAGAGAAAGCCCAAAAGATTGATGAAATTCATCAACTCCTGAAAGAAGAAACTGCAGAAGGAGATAACGGTTGGTATTGGCAGTGTGATAGAAAAGGAAAAACTGCTAATTTTGTTAAGGATGTATCGAGAGCTTGGGGAATAGCAGCAGCTAAGTTTACAGAAAATCCTACAGAATCGATTAGTTTACAGTGTCGGTATGCTCTGATTACGACATCCCTCAACAGCTTGGCTGGAAATATTCCTCCAGAGTTAATGGCAGCATTAGTTGAGAAAGAAATCTGGACTGCAGCCCAGGCACTAGCTTATGTGCGACAGAGCAAAGATTGTCAAGGTCAAGCAGAAGGTTTAAAGGCAATCATTGAGTATCTTCCCGCTTCTTTATTACCGGAAGCCTTAGATTGCGCCAGAGGGATTCATCCCCAATGGCTCTGGCAACTTCTAAATGGCTTAGCTCCCCACTTACCCCAAGGGTTGTTACACCAAGCCTTAGATTGTGCCAAAGCCATTGGGGATGAATGGTTGCGATTCCAAGCCTTAGTCAGCTTAGCCCCCCACTTGCCCCAAAGATTGTTACCCCAAGCCTTAGATTTTGCCAGAGCCATTGGGGATGAATCCCACCGAGCCGATGCCTTAATCAGCTTAGCCCCGCATTTCCCGGAAGTGTTACCAGAAGCCTTAGATTGCGCTAGAGCCATTGGGGATGAATCCCACCGAG
>WTKN01000257.1 GCA_011524395.1 Moorena sp. SS36440bin_2 | reverse complement strand
AGGCAAGAGGCAAGAGGCAAGAGGCAAGAGGCAAGAGGCAAGAGGCAAGAGGCAATAGTCAAACAATTTTGTGTACCTCATGAGTCCTATAAACGCTATCTTGTTATGAAGTACATTAAATTTTATTACCCCTACTCCCTACTCCCTACTCCCTACTCCCTACTCCCTAAAACCTTTTGCTGTTGACGGTCAACAGTCAACAATTAACTGCTTATCTTTATTTTTGCGTCACTCGCCAGTTGAGTTTTAGATTAATCCAGAAATTCCAGAAAGTAACGGCTGCGATCGCAATACCATTTGCAATCCGATAGTGAATGTTCAGGGGATTAACTAACAGATTCAACAACAGCACATTTAGGCACAAACCGAGCAAACAGACTAGGTTAAACTTCAAAAACCGTTTCAAGCGCTTACCCCATCCCCACTGCTGACTCGCTATATCCCTAAAGGTCCAGGCATCATTCCAAATAAAGTTATTGATAATCGCCGCTTCACCAGCAATAATTTTACTGGGGATGAGTCCCCAACCTAAACTAGCAGGGTCATGGAGTAAGGAAAGCACAGTCATATCCACAAATACGCCACTGAATCCTACTAAACCAAAACGAATAAACCGCTTTAAAGGGAAGGGAATGCGTTTCCTAAGTTGACCAATGGTTCCGAGAGAAAACCTTAACCGGAGTAAGTGTCTAATATAGTCTAAATACTGTTTCCAGGTAACTTTGCTCTCTCCTGAGAGTCTCTCTTGAAATACATAGCCAACTTCTGCAATCCGACGAATTTTTCCCCTAGCTAGTACTTCAATTAGAATCTTGTAACCCAGAGGATTGAGGTCTTTTTCATTAATGGCACTACGGCGTACCATAAAATAACCGCTCATCGGGTCAGAAACACGACCGATAACTTCTGGTAAAATCGATAATCCTAAAAGTTGAGCACCTCTGGATAAGAAACGCCTCACTACACTCCAATCACTAACGCCTCCATCGTCTACATGACGACTAGCAATGGCGATATCGGCTCCATCCTCCATTGCTACTAAAAGTTTTGCCAATATCTCTGGTGGATGCTGTAAATCCCCATCAATTACCCCCAAAATTTTTCCAGTACCTGCTTTCCACCCGTGAATAACTGCTGTAGATAACCCCCGTTCATGCTGACGGCGAATTACCTGTAACTGTGGATAGTCCGACATCAGAGCCTGGGCAACTTGCCAGGTACGATCGGGACTATCGTCATCTACTACAATCAGTTGGTATTGGTTTGGTATAGCTTCATCGAGCAAATTGCTCAGGATTCTAATTAGCTCCCCGATGTTTCTACTCTCGTTATAGGTGGGAATCACCAAGGATAAGGAAGAATCACTAAGGTGAGATTCTTCTGATTTTTTGTAGTCATTACTGGTATCCAAAGACATACTCTCTTGGTTGATGATTTTTTTTAGGTTAATGGTGTTAGATGTTAGCTGTTAGATGTTAGCTGTTATGTTTTGGGGTTTAGGTTTTAGTACTTAATGTCTAGGCTCCTTAATCTAAGGGTGCTACCAAGCTTATTGCATTAGTCATTAGTTTAGTTATTATTCATTAGTTATCAGTCATTAGTCTAAATACTAATGACTAATCAGCAACGACTACCCAATCAGCCTTGAGCGTAATGGTTTAGTAGTTGCTCTATGTTGCTCTATGTTGCTCTATTTAGTTGATCTATTTATAATCCTACAGTAGAATTATACTAATTTATTCAGGGTGTCAAGTAGTCAACCTCAAACCTATCTATAAATCCTCTATAAATCCTTGTGTTGTCCTGAATTTGAGGGATAAATTCCATCTAATTACAGGGTAAATTTGCATAATTTTATTTATGCAACCAAGGTGATGTAAAGATTTGTTTAAGTGTTTAGTCCCTCAAACTCTTGACTTAACCAAAGGATATGAGAATTGGGCGGGGATTATTTAAAGATTATGTAAAGTTTTAAGAGAATCAAATTATTTGCTTATTAGTTAAGGTGTAAGCTTATGAAGCTAAGTGTTGTAATACCCTGTTTTAACGAAGTCAACACAATTGCTAATGTTATTGAAGCTGTTAAAGCATCTCCCGTTAAAGAGTGTGAAATTATTGTTGTTGATGACTACTCAACCGATGGCACTAGAGAGATTTTAGAGTCATCACTGGAATCCCACATTGACCATGTTGTCTATCATCACAAGAATCGGGGTAAAGGAGCTGCCTTACGGACTGGCTTTGGCTTGGCTAGTGGAGATATCGTAATCATTCAAGACGCTGATTTAGAGTATGATCCCCAGGAATATCCGTTGTTAATGCAGCCAATTGTTGATGGCAAAGCGGATGTGGTTTATGGCTCCCGCTTCGCTGGTGGTGGTCCTCATCGGGTAGTGTACTACTGGCATATGGTGGGCAATAAATTTTTAACCATGCTCTCCAATATGTTTACGAATATTAACCTTACGGATATGGAAACCTGCTATAAGGCATTCCGGCGTGAAATTATCCAATCTATCAAAATCGAAGAATCTCGGTTTGGCTTTGAACCGGAAATTACTGCTAAGGTTGCCAAAAAGAAATGCCGTATCTATGAAGTAGGAATATCTTACTATGGTCGCACTTACGAAGAAGGAAAAAAAATTGGCTGGAGGGATGGGTTTAGGGCAATATTCTGTATCTTAAAATACAATCTTTTTCGTTAGTCATAATCTGATGGTGGGCAGTGCCTCACGGGGTGACAACAAAGCTTAAACCTAGATAGGTGTTGGGTTTTAGGTTTTAGGTTTTGGGTAAAATGAGCGCATCGGTGTCATTTTTATTTCCCAGCAATTGAAGCAATTTTCACGCATACTTCGTCAATGATAGTTTTAATCAATCCATCACCCTTGACAATTTTACCATTAACCTAACCCCATTAACAAACACCCCTGTAAGATTTTAAAGAGCGCTTGTCACCCCCTGAGGGGCAGTGCCTAGCAACCCGATTAAAAACTTCGGAACCTGTCTGATACACTGCCCACCCTACATGAACTCCCTGCTCCCTGCTCCCTACTCCCTGCTCCCTAAAAACCCGAAATTTGTACCTCACAAGTCGTAGAATTGCTATATGTTGGCTTTGCTCCCTCTGATTACCTTAACTGTTTTATTTCTCTTCATATATCGTTACAATTATTGCTGGCGTAGTTCCCTATTGTGGGCAGCTATTACCTGGGGAGTTTTGTTAACCTTTATCACTGAAGTTTTAAGTTTATTTAAGTTAATTACTTGGGGTTGGATAGCAGGAATCTGGGGTTTACTGAGTCTGACGTTGATTGTTGCCTACTTTCGGACCGTTAAACCAGAACGAGTCACCCGCACCGAGGATTCACAACATGGGAATGACCAAATCTCTGGTTTTTTACTGGTCTTACTTGGAGGTATAGGATTTCTGGTCGCTATCGTAGGCTTAACTGCTATGGTTGCGCCTCCCAACACCTGGGATTCCATGACTTACCACATGAGTCGTGTGCTTCATTGGATGCAGCATCAAAGTGTTGCTCATTATCCTACCCATATTCCCAGACAGCTTTACCAAAACCCTTGGGCTGAATTTGCGATCATGCATTTTCAACTCTTGAGTGGAAGCGATCGCTTAGCTAATCTTGTCCAATGGTTCAGTATGATTGGTAGCGTGATTGGGGTATCTCTGATTGCTAAACAACTGGGAGCGACTATACGAGGACAAATTTTTGCTGCTGTCGTCGCTGCGACTATTCCGATGGGAATCCTACAAGGGTCAAGTACCCAGAATGATTATGTGGTTTCGTTCTGGGTGATTTGTTTGGCATACTTTATTATTTTGACTCTCAAATCCAGAGTTAGCTGGATTACTATAGTAGGGGTTGGTGCTACCATGGGCATGGCTATTGTTACGAAAGCAACAGCCTATATTTATACATTACCCTTATTTATCTGGTTTTCACTGATGATGATTAAGCGCCTACGTTGGCGATGGTGGAAGCCAATTGTAGCGGTAGGAATTATTGTTATTTTACTTAATCTTGGTCACTATATCCGTAACTTCGACTTGTATGGCACTCCAATTGCTACGGCGTCAGAAGAACTACGATATACTAATGAAATTTTCACACCCTCAGTGTTAGTCTCCAATATTTTGAGAAATATTGGTCTTCACCTGGGAACACCGATTGGGATTATTAATGCTATTTCCAATAAGATAATTAATTTATTTCATCTCGTTTTAAGTGTAGATATTAGTGACCCCCGCACTACCTATACCGGAAAGTTTGGAATTCCTGGTGGCTTATCAACTCTGGGAATTAATGCTACAGAAAACAACACCAGCAACACCCTTCATCTAGTTTTAATCGTTTTCTCAGTCATCGCTTGTTTCATCCAACGACAGGGTCGAAAACAACGCTATATAATTCGTTATATTGCTGTAATTATTAGCATATTTATGCTGTTTTGTTTTCTGTTAAAATGGCAATGGTGGAATAGTCGGCTTCATTTACCAATTTTTTTACTTTTTTCTGCAGTAGTCGGAATAGTATTGTCCCAAATTAAGCTACGTCAAGTTGCCAATGTGATAGCCGTGGTTCTGATCATGACATCTTTACCATGGGCATTATCTGGTAGAGAACGACCGCTTGTGGGCGCTAACAGTATTTTAAACACTAGCCGTACTGAGCAATATTTTAACAGTAGGTCTCGAATCAAATCAGGTTACCTCGGTGCTATTGATGTGTTTAAACGTAGTAAATGTACAGATATTGGACTGTATTTAGGTGACAATGACTGGGAATACCCATTGTGGATACTGTTAGCAGAACAGACTGATTCACCAGTGAGTATTGAACATATAAACGTTAAGAATATATCAGCCAGCAAGTCTGAACCTTCCAGCAATAGCCAATTTCTTCCTTGTGCAATTTTTTCAACTAAACCTGAACCTGATCAAACGAACCAAGCTGAGGAAATAATTTACCAAAATAGAATTTATTCTCAAGCTTGGTCAAAAGATAAAGTAAAAATTTTTATTAATCCAAAAAAATCCTGATTTTATCCGTAATTAAAAATTATATTTTAAGCGATCAGCGGTCAGCCGTCAGCCGTCAGCGCTCAGTCTTGTCTAGGGCTGATAACTGATCTAGCACTACGCGCAAGTCAGAAGTTAGAAGTTAGAAGTCAAAAGTAAGCTATGACTAAGTTTCGGAGTTTAGGAATCTCAAACATCTTAATGCGTAGTGCTATAACTGTTCGCGTAGCGTGGCCAAAGACCAAGGCTGATAACTGATAGCTGATAGCTGATAGCTAAGCTATGCTGGAAGCAAGTGTTTAATGACCCTCTTGATTAGCTGGATGAATTGGATATTTTCAGGACCTTTAAGGGTAGAAAAAGTTTCCGTTGCGATCGCTGATTTGCCTACGTCATTGCGAGGTACAAAGGTTGTACAACTATCCGATTTACATTATGATCTACAGCAGTTACGAGAAAATATTTTAGCTGACGCTATTGAAGCAGCTAATCAAGCTGAACCTGATCTAGTCCTGTTAACTGGCGACTACGTAACCAATAGCCCAACTCCTATTAATCTACTAGTGCGGCGATTGAAGCATCTGAAAAGTCGCCATGGAATCTATGCTGTATTGGGTAACCATGATTTAGTCTGGCCTCATTCCAAAACAACAGTTACTCACGCTCTAACTAAGATTGGTGTGAAGGTGTTGTGGAATGCGATCGCTTATCCGTTTGGAGCACAATTACCCCTAGTAGGACTTGCTGATTTTTGGTCTGCTGATTTCAATCCTGGTCCAGTGCTCAATCAACTTGACTCCAAAACACCCCGGATTGTGTTATCCCACAACCCTGATACTGCGGAGATATTACAGCGTTGGCGAGTGGATTTGCAGTTGTCTGGTCATACCCATGGTGGTCAGATTGTGATTCCAGGAATCGGACCTGTGCCAGCATTGTTGAGAACTCTCCGGAAGTATATTCCTAGTCCTGTGCAGCCCTGGATACCGTATATGAAAGCATGTTCAAAAGTAACTAACCATTGGGAATGGTCTGAGGGTTTACATCGGATCGGTAAAAATCAGTTATACACTAATCGTGGTTTAGGAACGTATTGGCCAGGTCGTCTATTTTGTCCACCAGAAGTTACAGTAATTACGTTGAATTAAGAATGTAGAATTAAGAATGTAGAAGCCAGAAGTCAGAAGTCAGAAGTCAGAAGTCAGAAGTCAGAAGTCAGAAGTCAGAAGTCAGAATGTAGAATTCAGAATGCAGAAACCAGAAGTCATAAGCCATAAGCCATAAGCTAGCATGTATCATGTAGCATGTATAATTCTTAATTCTTAATTCTAAATTCTACATTCTAAATTCTTAATTCTAAATTCTTAATTCTTAATTCTTAACTTAATTCTTAATTCTTAATTCTACATTCTTAATTCTCTAATTACGTTAGTATGTAGCCAGTTTTTTGTTCAATATAGTCTATTATCTTATGATAAATGTCTGGATATTTTTGTTCGCTAATAATGATGGGCATGGAACTGTCAGGTAACCAAAAGGTTAATCTCTGATTTGGGTAGTGACAAAAACTACTGATTTTGTTGAGGTCAAGGATATAATCATGACGCTCGTAACTGAATGTAATCCAAAAACCATTAGGTGATCGTGCTGATAACTTTTGAATGTAGTTGACTACTCGTTGATAACCGTCTGGGTCATTTTGACGGTTGACAATAATGGGGATAGTACTATCGGGTAACCAGAAGGTTATTTTTCCGTTGGGACCATGGGTGAATGTACTAAGCCGATCCAGATCAATGACATATTCTCGATGATCGTAATTAACTTTTATCCAGTAACTCACAAAACCTCCTTATTGGGATAACGGGTTGGTAATACTAGCAATTACCAATTCGAGCGATTCGAGTTAATCACTTTATAGTATTTTTATACTCATGAAGTACGATTTTTTGGTTTTAGGGAGCAGGGAGCAGGGAGCAGGGAGCAGGGAGCAGGGAGCATAAAATAAGCAAATTTAAGGAGGTAAGAGGTAAAAAATAATCTGTACCTCATAGCTACGATAAGCACTATCGTAAATGGAATAGGGAACAGGGAACAGGAAACAAAAATGATAACAATTCCTACACGGATTGCTTTTTTTATTGAGATTACTGGTTACTTGTTGTTAATTAACACTGGTTACTTTAGCAAAGGGAACAGGGAACAGCGGATCTGGGAATAGGGAAGTTCCAATCATAAATTCTGACAATTCCTACACGGATTGCTATTGTTACTTTACTTTTAACTAATAAGGATAAATAGTTAAACAGGATAGGAATAATGAAGAATGAAGAATGAAGAATAAAGAATCCAATTCTAAATTCGCGCATTCTAAATTCGCGCATTCTAAATTCTCTTAAGATCGTCCCTGAATTGAGCGCAAGTTGGAAGCCCCAACCTACTTCGTGTGGGTTGGGGTACTTCAGTGTTGCCTAGCTGCTGATCAAGCTAAGTCATATTTCAGGGATTTATTCCTCACAGCCGGATAATTTCTGTGGAATCATCTTTTGATCGAGGGTAATTATCCGGAATGATGTCATTAATACCCTAATCTGCGACATATGTGACATCACATACTTAAGAGGTTACTTGCGCAACGGATTGCTGGTTTTGGCTAGTACTGCCGTTAGTACTAGACTGTTTAACCTGTCCTTTGTCAAGGGTAGCTTGCACAAATCCCACAAACAATGGATGGGGATGACTGGGACGGGAGCTAAATTCTGGGTGGAACTGAGTGGCAATAAAGAAGGGGTGTTGTTTCAATTCAATTATTTCCACGAGGCGACCATCGGGAGAAGTCCCACTAATCACATAACCTGTTTCTAGAAATAGGTTGCGATAAGCGTTATTAAATTCATAGCGGTGGCGGTGGCGCTCATAAATGACTTCTTCTTGGTAGAGGGAAGATGCTAGAGTATTCGGTGCTATACGGCATGGGTAGAGCCCTAAACGCATGGTACCGCCTAAATCCACTACATCTTGTTGCTCTGGCAATAGATGAATGACGGGATTTTTGGTATCAGTGAAAAACTCGGCACTATGGGCTTCTTCTAAGAGGGCTACGTGCTTTGCCCATTCAACTACTGAACACTGCATCCCTAAACATAAGCCCAGCAAGGGAATCTGATTTTCCCTAGCATACCGAATTGCCTGAATTTTGCCATCTACTCCCCGAATCCCAAAGCCTCCAGGAATAAGGATACCGTTAAAACCGTTTAGGAAGGATTCAGGACCGTAAGTTTCCACATCCTCAGCACTAACCCAGTGTATTTTGATTTTGGTATCTTTTGCGATCGCAGCATGCTGCAACGCTTCCACAACGGATAGATAAGCATCGGTTAGTTTGATATACTTACCAACAATGGCAATTTCAAGGTGGTGAGTGGGATGATGCAAACGCTCAACTAACTGCTGCCAGTGGGTTAAATCGGGCTCCCGTTGCTCCATCTGGAATAACTCTAGGGTTTGCTGAGCCAGTCCTTCTTTTTCTAGCATTAGGGGCACTTCGTAGATACTTTTAGCGTCCTGTGCAGAAATAACTGACTCTACTGGTACATCACAGAATGCTGAGATTTTATCTTTTAATCCCACTGGCAAAGCGCGATCGCATCGGCAAATTAAAATATCTGGTTGAATCCCAATAGCACGCAATTCCTTTACGGAGTGCTGGGTTGGCTTAGTTTTTATTTCTCCAGCCGCAGGAATCCAAGGTAATAGGGTGACGTGCATATAAAGGACGTGATTGCGCCCGACATCTTTACGGAATTGACGAATTGCTTCCAAAAACGGTAGGGATTCAATATCCCCCAATGTGCCACCAATTTCTGTAATCAATACATCAGGATTGGAATTTTGGGCAACTCGATGAATGCGCTGTTTTATTTCATTGGTAATGTGGGGAATCACCTGCACTGTGCCCCCCTGGTAATCACCCCGACGTTCTTTATTGATTACGGCTTGATAAATCGAGCCAGTGGTGACACTGTTGAGGCGAGAGACAGAGGTATCCGTGAAGCGTTCATAGTGACCTAAATCTAAATCTGTTTCAGCACCGTCTGATGTTACGAAGACTTCTCCATGTTGGTAGGGACTCATGGTGCCCGGATCTACGTTAATATAGGGGTCTAGTTTAAGAATCGAGACGGAATAGTTCCGGGATTTGAGTAAACGTCCCAAGCTAGCAGCAACAATCCCCTTGCCAATACTGGATACAACGCCTCCAGTGATGAAGACAAACTTAGTCATAATAGTTTAGTATAATTACGCAATAGAGATTTATCTGGTTCATTTTGACATAGTTTGATCTGGTGGTGCGTTACGGGACGGATTATCCTAACACTGGCTACTAAGAAAATAAGGAATCCCCCGTCCCTAACGCACCCTACGCAACTTTCCACCAAGATGCAAAACCCCTAGGATTTCTCATCCATTGGATTACCGACGTCAAAAATAATTATAAATTCGGCATCAGGCATTAATCGTTTCAGAGCC
>WTKN01000026.1:56006-58385 GCA_011524395.1 Moorena sp. SS36440bin_2 | reverse complement strand
TAGATTAGCATAGGACACCACCACCTCGGCGTTAGCCAGGTGGTGGAAGCTTCATAGAAAAGATCGTCCATTTGAGATTTCAAGCCAGTGGGGAAACTTGGGAGAGTTATAGCAGTCGGATACCGCAGTTAGGGGCAATTGCCGAAGCATTTATTGACGGAGAAAAAAAGCGTTCCCCTAGCGTTCAGGCTTATATTACCCCCCATGGCGAGGTCAAGATTCTCTCCACTCACGATCAAATTCTTGGGGGACCAGACGGTCAGATTTATCTAGGTTGTCGATTCCCCGCTGATCCATGTTATCGCCTACAATTGCAAGATTGGGGATTACGAATCGGTCAGACCTTAGCGGAAAAAGGAGCAATAGAGCGTTACGGTGTAGATTTTGTGGCGGTTCATCAGCCCGAACGGGATACCTGGGACTTACAAGCCATTGAAATCAACCTGCGCAAAGGCGGTACAACCCATCCCTTTATGACCCTGAAATATATGACCAATGGTCGCTATGACCTCTCCACAGGTCTTTTTTGCAGCCAGCAAGGTCAACCAAAGCACTATATTGCCACGGACAATTTACAGAAAGAGAGTTACAAAGGGTTAATGCCCAATGACTTGATGGATATTATCGCCTACCATCAACTGCATTTTGATAGCAGCACCAAAACTGGCACTGTATTTCACTTGATGGGCACACTCTCTGAATTTGGCAAACTAGGATTAACTAGCATTGGAAATTCTCCCCAACAAGCAGAAGAAATCTATAACCAAGTTGTGAGGGTACTGGATCTAGAAACTAAATCTGACAAAGATGCTAATGTCGCAGTTTCCCATCCTAGTATCCCTATTACTTGGAATAGATAATATAGGGAATTGTATAAGGTGCGCTGATCATGAGGTGCGCTCTTACTTGGCTAATTTAATTCTGAACGGGCAAAGCACACCTAGGTGAAGCGAGACCCTATTACTGCTAGTGTGATGGCAGCTTGGTATTTACCTGGCTATACTACCTGGGGATACTAGCCGATTACTAAATTGCTGCCTCGCGCTATGTCTTTGCCAGCCGCCCTCCCCTTTAGCTGTAGGCTTTCTAAGGCATCTGATCATAAATCAGTTTGATCATAAGTTTGACCGGTTGTAATATGACACCTTGTCATATAATTGAACCGTTGACAGTCATGGTTCAATTTTTTTATGAAAAACATAGCATTGAAAAAGCTACTATCACTGCTGGTGGTAACGGTCTGTATCTTAACCTTTACCTATGGTTGCGCTGGCGAAACTACAGCTACTGTTCCTCCAGAAACCACACCTCCCCCAGCTGCTGAAGTTGTCCAAGAGGTAGAATCCCCAGCGGAAACCACTGAGGTAGCTGAAGAAGAACCCGCCCCAGCGGAAACCACTGAGGTGGCTGAAGAAGAACCCCTCCCAGCCGAAGCTACTGAGGTGGCTGAAGAAGAACCCGCCCCAGCCGAAGCTACTGAGGTGGCTGAAGAAGAACCCGCGACCGCCGAAGCTACTGAGGTGGCTGCCGCACCTGAGGCTGCTGCCCCAGGTGCTTCAGAAACTTATACTGTCAAAATGGGTACAGACAATGGCCAACTAAAATTTGAGCCAAGCTTTCTTACCATCAAACAGGGTGACACCATCGAGTGGGTGATGAACAAAATTGGTCCTCATAATGTTATCGTTGACGGTGCCCCATCAATTAGTCATAAAAACATGTTGATGGCTCCAGGTTCTTCCTATACATCTACGTTTGATGAGGCCGGTTCATACTCCTTCTACTGTGCTCCCCACCGTGGTGCTGGCATGAAAGGCAAAGTGATTGTTGAGGCTGCATCATAGTAGTACATAGTAGCACTAGGACTACGGCTGTTGATCAAGACTTTATTTGGAATGTGAAAACCACACAGGTTTCACAAGATTAACTATTCTAAGACTTACGCGATCGCAAATCGTGGTAGTTTAATGAATTAAAATCAAGATTTACCCAGTAACTATAACCCTAGGGTATGACTTAAGGGCGCACCGTGTGCGCCCTTACTGCGTTTCAAGTTCGGAAGAAATCAACAAGTTTGACAGCTTGTCTTTTGACGGAAAGAAAAACATGATCTGACAATCCTTTATGGACTAGCCCACTTGTTTTTTTTAATCTCATGAGACAAATTGCATTGAAAAAGCTATTATCACTCCTAGTGGTAACGGTCTGTGTCTTGACCTTTACCTATGGTTGCGCTGATTCAAGTACAGCTACTGTTCCTCCAGAAACTACACCTGCCCCAACTGCTGCAGTTGAAACAGTGGAATCCCCAGCAGAACCAACCGAGGTGGCTGAGGAAGAAACTGCTCCTGCTGAACCAGAAGCAGTAGCTGAGGAAGA
>WTKN01000026.1:39663-55906 GCA_011524395.1 Moorena sp. SS36440bin_2 | reverse complement strand
AACTACTCCTGCTGAACCAGAAGCAGTAGCAGAGGAAGAAACTACTCCTGCTGAAACTACTGAGGTAGCTGTAGCACCTGAGACTGCTGCTGAGCCAGAAGCAGTAGCTGAAGAGGAAACTACTCCTGCTGAACCAGAAGCAGTAGCAGAGGAAGAAACTACTCCTGCTGAACCTGTCGAAGTAGCTGCAGCGGTAGATACAGCAGCCCTAGAGAAATCAGGACAACTCTTCGCAAGTAACTGTGCCAGTTGTCATAAGGGTGGAAATAATTTACTCAATCCCCAAAAAACTCTCAAAAAGGAGACCCTTGAGAAGTATGCCATGTACTCTAAGGACAAGATCGTTTACCAGATCACCAATGGTAAGCCCCCCATGCCAGCCTTCAAAGGTCGTCTAAAAGCGGATCAGATTGCAGGACTTGCTGATTATGTGTTGTATCAAGCTGACAATGGTTGGCAGTAGATTGATACAATTGGGTTTTTAAACGATTTGTAAAAATCAATCGTAAGCGATCAGTTATCAGCAATCAGTTATCAGCAATCAGTTATCAGCGATCAGCGATCAGCTAAAGGCTGACTACTAACGGCTGACTGCTCAGTGGTGACGGCTGACTACTTAATTCGTACTCACAACCTATTTATAATTCCTAGCTCACTAAAGGAATTGAAACTTTAAGTTAGTGGTTAGTAGTTAGCTGTTGGTGGTATTTTCATTATCAACTAACTACTAACCACTAATTCATTTTTATAGCGCTGCGTTATAACTGAAAATATTTTTAACAAGATGATTATTGATTTAACATGTTTTCGGTTTTTACTAATGGTATTGATCGAGATGTTTGTTTCCATTAATCATCACTTAAACATCAAATCATCAAGGGGTGATAATGAGCATCACCCCTTGAGCCCCTAAGATTATTCCTATGGCTCTATCGGCAGACTAACATCAAAAAAAATCAAAAATTTCGCATCGGGCATCAACTGCTTCAGAGCCTTGGAATGGCTCTTGGCATCGGAAGGGTTGTCAAACCGAGCGAAAACTAGTGGTCGCATGTGGGGCAATAGCCGAATCATTACCCATCCGTATAGGTGTTGACCATAGTACATAATGTAAGTTGTCTCCTGTAAATGGTGATCAAGAGCCAGCCCGAGCCCGACAAGATCTCCGGGCTGGCTCTTCCCGTGGAATTTATTTTCCACGTTTTCAGTATATCACAAAAAATTAAAATTATAGCATATTTTTTAAATTTTGTAAAAAATTGGTTAGGGAGTGTGGGAGTAGGGAGTGTGGGAGTAGGGAGTAGGGAATGGGGAATTGGGAATCGGGAATCGGGAACAGGGCTATAATTTTGTATTTTATTAAGTTTTTTGGTCAGGATTTGTGATATCGTCTCGGTAGTCGTTACTAACACAATCTTAATAAGCTATAGCGAACCGGTTTCTAATGGAAACTGCTCTGCTTCGGTTTTCCTTAGGGATTCGAATCGCAAAGGCATAGCAAACCCATCTTAATTAATAAGCAAAAATCCGATAAGCATCACTACTAGAACTATCACTACTATAACTATGTATCTGTGATCAAGTAGGCATTTAAAATATAGCGGTTGATAGCCTAATCAGGTACACAGGAATTGTTCCCTGTTCACTGTTCACTGTTCCCTGTTCCCTGTTCCCTAAAACCAAAAAATTTCCACATCACCCAATTAATAACTCCTATAAATGCTAATGAAATCTCAAACAATTCTAGCGAGATATGCCCAAGGAGAAAGGGATTTCCGAAAGGTAAATCTTAGGGGTCAGTCATTCCAAGGGAGAAACCTGTCTGGGGCAGATTTTAGTGAAGCTGATCTTAGAGGAGCTAACTTTAAGAATGCGATGCTAAGGGGAACTAAGTTCTGTAAGGCTAAGGCGGGATTACAAAGATCCTGGTCAATTGTTATTCTATTGGTTTCATCGATAGCGTTAATACTATCAGCAATTGTATCATTTTATGGTGGGTGTTATACAGCATTCATTGTTAACTATGTGAAAGGATCAAACCTAATCTTTGCCTGGATCGGGTTGGTGGCAATAATTGTTTTATTTGTTGTTATCCTTAATCAAGGTATTGAGACAGTCCAAGCCTTAGTGGTAGCCTTGGTATTCGCCGTAGCCGTAGCTGTTGCTGTAGCAGGAGCCTTTGCCTTAGCCTTCCCCTTCGCCCTAGCCTTTGCCTTAGGCTTACCCTTGGTCATAGCCCTAGCCGTAGCTACAACTGGAGCCGGAGCGGGAGTCTTTGATGGTGTCTTAGTGGGAGTCTTAGGCTTGTTGGTAGCAGTAGGTGCAGCTGTAGCTGGAGTCTTGGCGGTAGAGCAGTTACCATTGCCCGCCAAAACAGGACCCTTGGGCTTGGAGGTAGCCTCTGCCATAGCTGGAACCTTAGCCTTCCTATTGGCTTTACTTGGGTCTTACCTGGGTTGGGATGCTCTTAACGAAAACCCTAAACATGCCTGGATTCGGAAGAATGCGATCGCATTGGCGGCTACAGGGGGTACTAGCTTTTACAACGCTGATCTAACCGATGCTGACTTTACGGGAGCTACCCTCAACAGTACAGATTTAAGACAGGCTAATCTTAGTGGTGCTTGTTTGGAAAATACTAGTAAACTTGACTTGGCTAGACAGAGATAAGGTAAGCTATCAGCAGTCAGCACTCAGCAGTCAGCCGTCAGTGGTTAGCTGATAACAACCTTGAGGCTAATCCCCAAACTTCCATCTCTTTCCCTGTTTCCTTGATATAGCGCTATAGTTGTGGATTTTTTAGGTGTTTTCGCTTAGGATTTTAAGTATTTTCCATTAAAAATTGTGATGTAATCAATTAGGATTTGTGATAAAATCCTAATTGATTACATTGAATCAGTGTGTAGTAAAGCTATTCTTAATCCGGTTTTCCTTCCTCGGGAGTATAATCGCTAAGTCAGGGTTAATGCATCTAAATTAATAAGCAAAAATAATCTAAGGAGCAATACTTAGATTGTTAATCTTATATCCAGTAGGCGTTTCAAAATAAAGCTGGTTTACCCTGTTCTAACGACTAATGAAAGCTAGTGAAGTTCTAAAAAAATATGCAGAAGGACAAAGGTATTTCCGCAGGAAAAATCTCAGAGGTCAGTCATTTCAGGGGCAAGACCTTTCAGGAGCAGATTTTAGTGAAGCTGATATTAGGGGAGCAAACTTTAAGGATGCTAATTTAAGCGGAACTAAGTTCTGTCAGGCCAAAGCAGGATTACCAATACGGTGGGTACCTTTTCTTCTTTTGTTTTCATGGATAGGGTCAGGACTATCAGGACTTGCCTCCTTATATGGTGGGGTGTTAGTAGCGTTTATATTTAGCTCTAACGAAGTAGCGCAGCAAGTCTTAGGCTGGATAGCTTTGGTTGTAATAATTGTATTATTGGCTGTTATCCTTCGTCAAGGTATCCGAGGAGCTGTAGCCGGAACCGTAGCCGGAGCCGTAGTCGTAGCTGGAGCCGTAGCCGTAGCTTTAGCTGTAGCCGGAGCCGGAGCCGTAGCTGGAGTCTATGCCGTAGACGCAGCCGGAGCTGAAGCTGTAGCTGGAGCCGTAGCCGTAGCTGGAGCCGTAGCTTTAGCCGGAGCCGTAGCCGGAACCTTAGCTGTAGCCATAGCCGTAGCCGTAGCCGGAGCTGTAGCCGGAGCTTATGCCGGAGCTTATGCCGGAGCTGTAGCTGTAGCCGTAACCTTCGCCGGAACCGTAGCTGTAGCCCAACCCGTATTCCAAGCCGTAGTCTCTACCTATACCGGAGCCTATGGCTATACCGGAGCCTATACCTATACCGGAGCTTATGCCTATGCCTTAGCCTTAGTATTACTTGGTGGTTACCTGGGTTGGCGTGCTCTAAAAGGAGACCCCCGAGATGCCTGGATTCGTACTATTGCGATCGCATTTGCGGCTACAGGAGGTACCAGTTTCTACAACGCTAACCTAACCGATGCTGACTTTACCGGAGCTATCCTCAAAAGTACAGATTTAAGAGAAGCTACGCTTACTCGTACTTGTTGGCGAAAGACTATTAACCTTGACCGAGCTAGACCAGGTAAAACTATCTTAGCTGATACGGCTGTCAGAGAATTATTGATAACTGGTAATGGTTATAATAATACTAATTATAGTAATGCTAATCTTAGAGGCGCAAATTTAAAAGGAGCTAATTTAAATAAGGCTAATCTAAGACTAGCTGATATTAGCGAAGCCAAGTTAGAGGATGCTAATTTAGAATGGGCTAATTTAACTGAAGCTAATTGCGTTGGTACTGATTTTACTCATGCTTATTTAACTGGAGCTTGTTTAGAAGCGTGGAATATTGACTACACAACTACCTTAACTAATGTTGATTGTCAGTATGTCTTTTTACTAGAGACGCCCAATTCTCAAGGAAGTCGAGAGCGTCGTCCCCATGATCCTGATCGGGTTTTCCAACCAGGGGATTTTGAAAAGCTCTATAAGAAGATTATCAATACTGTCCAGATTCTGCTGCGTAATGGTGTTAATCCAGAAGCATTTCGTCAAGCCTTTCAAAAAATAATGGCGGAAAATCCTGAAATTACTACTGAGTCGATTCAAGCCATTGAGAAGAAAGGTAATGATGTTTTACTTACCTTGGAAATTCCAGAAGCAACAGATAAAGGTAAATTTGAAAGAGAATTTTTGGCAGTTTATGAAGCTAGGTTAGAAGCAGCGAAACAAACTGCTCTGCTAGAGGCGGAAAAAAGTCATAGTAAGGATTTCAAGGAAATTGTTAGAGCCGCTTTGACAAGCAACCAGTCATCGAATCCAATAATCAATCTTACAAATACAGCTAAAGCCGAGAGTGATATGTCAGATAATTCACGTAATTTTAATATAGATAATCTAGATATAGATCAAAGCCAAGCTAATAATCCTAATAATTTTAATGTTTTCAACGACAATGCTAGACAAATTAACACTAATAATTTCACATCAGAGCAAAAACAAAGCTTAGCCGAAGCAGCAGCAGAAATCCAGCAACTCCTCAACCAACTATCCCAGAGTAATCCCACGACAACTAACAAAGAAAAGATGATAGTTGTAGGTGAAGTTATTGACCAAATTGAGACTAACCCAACCTTAAAAAATAAGGTAATCAATGCCCTGAAAGCAGGAGGAGTAGAAGCCTTCAAGGAAGCGATAGACCATCCTCTGGTGAATATTTTGATGGCAACAATCGACGGATGGAGCGAGGTTTAGGCGTAGGGTGTGTTAGGGACGGGCTGGTACTGATTTTCTCCGTCGCCAGTGTTTAGAAAGCCCGTCCCGTAACGCACCACCGGGCAAAACAACTTTAATGAGATGTATGAAATTAATGTTTAGCTAACCCGCGAGAAGCCCCGCGCCCTACTTGATAAAGTGGGCGTCGGTATGATAGCGGGGCAATGGAGTGAAACGTAATTGCCAACTAAGACTCTTTTGGCTCAGGGAAACGAGCTATCAGGCTTCTAAGCAGCTCAGAACAGGTCATCCCTCTGCGATCAGCTTCCTGTTTTAGCTGCTTCTTTTCAAAATTAGTCAGCCTAATCATTAAATTTTTATCTTTCATTTTGCCTTGACATATGTAAATACAAGTGTTATTTTGATGATAGGTCGAAAAACAGGAAATGGCAATAATGAGGACAGCTTATCAATACCGCTTAAGATTAACCAAGTCACAAGAAGCAGAAGTAGAGAAATGGCTTGACATGCTTAGGTGTCAATACAACTACTTACTAGCTGACAGATTCAACTGGTATGAGCAAAATCGCTGTTTTCTCAACTCTTGCCCTCTTGTTTGCCACTTGCCAGAACTGAGAAGCAATCCTGATTACTTTTCCCAGAAAAAAACTTTACCTCAATTAAAGAAAAATAGACCCTGGTATGCTTCAGTGCAGTCTCAAGTTCTCCAAGACTGCGTCAAAAGAGTAGATCTGGCTTTTAAGCGGTTCTTAAAAGGAGATATCAACGGAAATAAGAGCGGGAGACCTCGTTTCAAGGGAAAGAATAGATACAAATCATTCACTTTCCCTTCTTTGGGTAAAACTCCTATAACTGGCAATGTCTTGACTCTTCCAAAATTTGGCAAGGTTAAGATGATCTATCATCGACCCATTCCAGAAGGATTTAAGATCAAGACAGCTACCATTACCCGGAAAGCTGACGGTTATTACGTCACGCTGTCTATTCAAGATGATACCGTACCGGAAATTATCCCCATAGACAAGGTGGCTAACCCTGTCGGGATAGACATGGGACTTAAATCTTTCCTGGTAAAGTCTGATGGTTCAGAGGTACCTATCCCCCAATACTATCGGAAAGCTCACAAACGATTAAAGAAAATCCAGAAAACTGTCAGCAGATCAAAGAAAGGAAGTAATAATAGGAAAAAAGCTGTTAGGAAGTTAGGAAAAGCTCACAAAAAAGTAGCTGACACTCGAAAAGACTTTCATTTTAAAACAGCAAAAGATCTACTAGATAACCACGATCTAGTAGCTCATGAGAAACTCAACATTAAGGGTTTAGCCAAGACTAAACTAGCTAAATCTGTCTTAGATGCTGGATGGGGGCAGTTCCTGTCTATTTTGTCAGTCAAAGCCGTTCGCGTAGCGTGGCCTACGGCCTTAAATGCTGGACTGATTGCAAAAGCAGTGAACCCCAGAAATACCAGCCAAAACTGTTCCAATTGTGGGGCAAAAGTTCCTAAAAAATTAAAAGACCGTATTCATTCTTGTCCTCACTGTGGATATACAGCCGATCGTGACGTAAATGCGGCAATAAATATATTAAATTTGGCGGTGGGACGTCCCGCTAGTAATAAAGCTTGCCGAGTAACCGAACCGTTGGGTGGTGTTGGCAAGAAGCCCGCGTTGTCCCTTTAGGGCAACGTCGGGAGTACGTCACTAGTAATTTCCGAAATAGCGTTGCCCGCCTGAAAATAAGCATCAATATTAGTAGAGTGGGCATCCTGCCCGCCTGAAAATAAGCATAAATATCAGTAGAGTGGGCATCCTGCCCGCCCGCAAATAAGCATAAATATCAGTAGAGTGGGCATCCTGCTCGCCTGAAAATAAGCATAAATATTAGTAGAGTGGGCATCCTGCCCGCCTGAAAATAAGCATGAAACTGGCAAGATGCCAGTTCTACCAACATGCCCATGCCATGATCTATTGACACTGGCAAGATGCCAGTTCCACGCCTGATGCCCATGCCATGATCTATTGACACTGGCAAGATGCCAGTTCCACGCCTGATGCCCATTCCATTATTAAGCAACGCCGAATTTTTAGCCTACTCCAGTCAGTAATTCCACCGATTAAGATGAGAAATAAGAACCAATTTCTCAATCTTGTCACAAAATCAACAATGAAAGGACTCTGGCTCGAAAACCAGCAACTGCAAGTGCGCACTGACCTACCTGTGCCATCACCACCCTCTGATGAAGCCTTAGTGCGGGTGTTGCGTGCGGGGATATGCAACACTGACTTGGAACTAATCCGAGGCTATTACCCCTACAAAGGTATATTGGGTCATGAATTTGTTGGTGTTGTGGAAGATGGACCCGAGAATTTAGTTAACCAGCGGGTGGTGGGAGAAATTAATGCCGCCTGTGGTGAGTGTCGATTTTGTAAAAGTGGACAACCGACTCACTGCCAAAACCGTACTGTCTTAGGTATTGTTAACCGTAACGGAGCCTTTGCTGACTATCTGACTTTGCCGGTAAAAAACTTACATCCCTTACCCGATAATATTTCTACTGATGCCGCCACCTTTACTGAGCCCTTGGCTGCTGCTCTGGAAATTCAGGAACAAGTGAGAGTGCGTCCCGATCACCAGGTGTTAGTAGTCGGAGACGGTAAGCTCGGACAACTGGTGGCACAAACCCTAGCCCTAACGGGCTGCGATTTGCTAGTGATTGGCCGTCATCACGAGAAATTGGCCAATTTAGAAGCCAGAGGAATTAAGGTAGGCTTTGCGGATGCCATCACTAACGGTCCTTTCGATATCTCAGTGGAGTGTACTGGCAACCCCGAAGGCTTTGCCCTTGCCCGGGGAGCGTTGCGCCCACGAGGTACCTTGGTACTAAAAAGCACCTACGCTGGCAACCTAACCTTTGATGCCTCGTCTCTGGTAGTAGACGAAATCACCCTAATCGGTTCCCGTTGCGGTCCCTTTAAACCAGCGATAGATTTGCTAGCACGAGATAAGGTAAATGTCAATTACCTAATCCAAAGTCATTACCCAATTGAAGAAGGCTTAACCGCCTTTAACCATGCCCAGCAGCGGGGAGTCTTGAAAATTTTACTGACCATGGACCATAACTCTTGAAAGATGAGCAATAGGTGATGGAATGCGGTCAGCTATCAGTAATCAGCTGTCAGCCATCAGCGAATATCAGTAGAGTGGGCATCCTGCCCGCCTGGGAATTGTAACAGGCATCCTGCCCGTTCCACAGGTGCGACCCACCCGATCGGGAATGCGATGGCTTCGCGTGGCCTACGGTCAATCACATTTCCAGCACAACACCACACTCCCTACTCCCGATTCCCGATTCCCGATTCCCGATTCCCGATTCCCGATTCCCGATTCCCGATTCCCTACTCCCGATTCCCGATTCCCTTTATTAAACTATGACTTATCAACAACAATCCGAATTCGAGAAATCTCTTAATATCCGTGCGATGACCACCAAACAAATTTGGTCCTATGCTACTGGGATGTTAGCCATTTGTATGATTTTTGCGCCAGGCAGATATAAGTTAGCCATACCGATGATTGTGATCGGCGGCGCAGCAACTAGCACCGCTTTTGTTTGGCACTCTCATAACAAATCCTATAAAACCCTTCTTCCTAATCAAGTACAACAGATAGAAGAACGCCTCGGTAACATAGAAACTATTGTGGGACGGGATGATTTGGACGTAAATTTGAAACTTAAACACTTAGAAGAAACGATATAGAATTTTCAGTTTAAATCTGAAACTAAGATTAAAGGCAAAAGGCAGAAGGCAAAAGGCAAAAGGCAAGAGGCAAGAGGCGAAAGGGAAAAGCAGGAAAGAGCTTGGATGATTTTTTGGTCTTATCCTAAATAAGCATTTGGTTTCATGATATATTTTTCAATGGTATAAAATTTGTATTCAAGATGTAAACTAACAAGGTCTTTTTTGATTTTTCTATCAAACTCTGGAGCTCTTGCCTCTTGCCTCTTGCCTCTTGCCTCTTGCCTAAAGGAGTATGTTCACAACTAAAATAAAAATGCTATATAAATATGTAACTGCTACACTACTCCTAGCACTACTAATTGGATGTAATGGGGCGGATTCCCCAAAGGGTGTATCGTCATCTCCTGATTCAGATGCTTCCAACTCCTCAGAACCAGAGAATGCACTAAAGGTGATCGAGAAGCCTGATCAACCCCTAACCGTTGCGGAAACGAATCCTATTCCAGGAAGCCAACAGAGTGTTGACCAATACCTGAAAGGATTATCCGCCAAAGGGATGACTAAGACCAATCAAGGCATATGGATGGAATCAGGAGATACCCTCTTAGCTAATCACCAAGGCACTATTCCCTTACCAGCAGCATCCCTGACCAAAGCAGCCACTACCCTAGCCGCTCTTTCTACCCTTGGTCCTGACCACCAATTCATTACCCAATTTAGCGCCACTGGATCCATTGAGAACGGGGTGTTACAAGGAGACCTAGTGGTTGAAGGGTCAGAAGACCCCTTTTTTGTCTGGGAAGAAGCCATAGCAGTAGGCAACCAGTTAAATCAGTTAGGTATCAAACAAGTAACCGGTAATTTGGTGATTGTGGGTAAGTTTTATATGAATTTTGAGACCTTACCCCTCAAAGCTGGCACTCTGCTCAAGCAAGGCTTGAATGGTAAAAGTTGGCCACCAGCAGCAGAAACTCAGTATCAGACCTTACCCCCAGGTACCCCTAGACCAGAAATTGCGATCGCAGGCTCTGTGCAAGTAGTAGCTTCACCCCCTGACAATCTACAGCCCCTAGTGCGCCAGTATTCCTTTCCCCTAGCGGAATTGCTGAAGAAAATGAATCGCTACAGTAATAATAAAATGGCCGAAATGCTAGCGAATACCGCTGGTGGTCCCAAAGTGGTAGCCCGCAAAGCAGCAGAAGCAGCGGGAGTACCCCAATCAGAAATTAGCTTAATAAATGGGTCTGGTTTAGGTGAAGAAAATCGCATGTCTCCTCGGGCTGTCACTGCTGTATTTCTCGCCATTGAGCGCTATCTTCAGCAATACAACATGACCGTTGCTGATGTATTTGCCATCGTAGGACAAGACAAAGGTATTTTAAATGAACGTCCATTGCCTAACTTAGCAGTAGTTAAATCCGGTAGTTTAAATTATGTTAGTACCTTAGCCGGAGCCTTACCAACTCAAACCTATGGCACTGTTTGGTTTGCTGTGATGAATTCAGGAGGAGACTATACCAAATACCGGACTCAACAAGAGATGCTGCTAAAAGAATTAGTAACTAAATGGGGAGTGGTGCAATCTGTTCCTCCTGACATTAAACCATCACCCCAGAGGATCGGTCAGAAGTCGTTTAGTGAAATTGTTAGGTAGGGAATCGGGAGTCGGGAGTCGGGAGTCGGGAGTAGGTAAGAAACAGATTTAATCTTGGTTGGGTAACATAATCTCAATGATGGTCTTCAGGCATTTTCGCAACAGTCACCATTCCCTCCAGCTTAATTTACGCACTGGGATTGTTGTTGCTGCAGCGGACTTATGGAATAGCAATCCCTGTCGGAATTGTAAGAATTTTTGATCCGGAGTTCCCGACTCCCGATTCCCGATTCCCGATTCCCGATTCCCGATTCCCGATTCCCGACTCCCGATTCCCGACTCCCTGTTGTATCCTGGTTGAGTGTTAAGAAAACTCTCATTAACTGAGAAACATAGATGGCGAACCCAACCGCAACCTTAGAAACCTCTTTAGGCACAATCACGGTAGAATTGTTCACCGATGTGATGCCAGAGACAGCCGGTAATTTCATTAAACTAGCCCAGTCTGGTTTCTACGATGGTCTTCATTTTCACCGGGTGATTAATGACTTTATGATTCAGTTTGGCTGTCCCCATAGCAAGGATCCCAATAGTCCTCGCGCGGGTACCGGCAATGGCCCTGATGGCTGCATCCAGGATGAACACCCGGAAAATGCCAAAATTTCCAATCAGCCAGGTACGTTATCTATGGCAAATACCGGTGCTCCCAATAGCGGTAGTTGTCAGTTTTTTATCAATACACGGGACAATTCCTATCTCGATTGGTTTTCTCCAGGCCCCTCGAAGCACCCGGTTTTTGGCAAAGTGACTGAGGGTATGGATGTGGTGAACAAGATTCAAACCACCCCTACTGCTCGGGGTGATCGCCCCAAAACCCCGGTTCAAATGGTGAAAGTGACAATAAACGAATAATGTAAGCTATTAGCTATCAGCTATCAGCTATCAGTAATCAGTTTTCAGTAATCAGTATATGCGCATTCGCGCACGCTACGCCAACAGCTTTTTAATAAAACAAGCTAAACACTGACGGCTGATCGCTGATGGCTGACGGCTGACCACTGACGGCTGACCACTGACCACTGACCGCTGACCACTGACCACTGACCGCTGACGTTTTATCTTTTCCTAAGAGATTCTTCAACAAACAGAGTTGATATAATTTGACAGTATCACTAGAGGAGCAAATTCTTTAGCTTCCTCCGCTAGACATGCCCCACACCTCAATGCGCAGCATGAGTGTTTAAAGTTACCGTAAGGATAGGGTCGCCTTTATGGTTAGTCGGTTATGGGAAAAGGGTTAAAACTTTGCCGATTTTGGCTCCACTAACAATCAGGTTTCGTCTCCAGGGATGAATCGCGGAGCTGGAACTCTGATAAACAGCCTGAAAAACGTTATAATAAAAATAGCAGGGAAGACAAATTAAGAGCTAACCGCCACCTGCGTGTTTAAAAATAGAACTTTTTGTATTGTTCCGGTGCGGAGGGGCATCCCGTATCGTTAATAAAGCTTACCGAGTATCCTAAGCAATAGCTGGAGTTGGTAAGAAGCCTACACTGAACCGCGCTTGTCAGTGTGGGAGTATGTCACTGTTAGCGTCTACCGGGAATGGTCTGACTTAGGAACGGTAAAACCCATGAACACATCACCCTGGCTAGCAGCTACTGCAATCACTACAGCTTCTTGCCTTACCTTAGGCGCTATCAACTCAGCAGCAGCGAATACTTTTGACAACATCGAAGTTAACGGAAACAATTTTATTGCCATCGCTGCCCCTTTTGGCTACAACCAGTATCAATTACTAGTCATCGAGCAGATTGCAAACTGGCAAGCGTGCTGGCGTGAAAGTGGCACTAACCCAGTTGTAGTAGAGCCTCTGCTGCTCGACTTTGACTTTACAGGAATTTGTGGCCGCAGTACAGATAGCAACGGCTATTCTATGCGCGTCGATAGTCAAGACTTCGGTCTAGAGTATATGCTCAGAGTGGTTAAGCGCAATGGAGAATTGGTATTAGTAGGTACTCACCGCATTGACCGCAATGCCCCAGACATTGAGCTTGGGCGCACCAAAGGTTTGGCTAATGGCTTTCTCAAAATCTTTCTTGATCCTGGTTGGCGATTTACCAAACGTATGTATCAGGGCAAACAATTAGGTCACATCTATCTTACCTATGGTGCGATCGCTAATACGGTAGCACCACAACAGTGGACTAGTAGCCCTCAACCCTCACCACCTACTCCCACCAGGGAATTTATTTTTACCAAACCACAAGCCCAACCCAAGAGTAGTGGTGAAGCTTTTCCTGACACTAGCCCTCAACTTCCACCACCTGCACCGCGAGAATCCTCAAATGATGGCATACCAGTGTTTGATAGCTTGAATTAATAGAACTTACCAAGTTTACTTGCTTTCGCCCCCCAACTTTGGGCAATCTAGAGGGGGCTGTTTTTGCTATTTATGCCTGAATTCAGCAACACTAATTGCCTAATATTTTACGTGAGTTAAGCTTGGTTTGATAAGATAGCTCTGACCAAGAGATAATGAAAAAAATCGTTCGGTTTCTAGCTCCCGTCTTGCTCCTAGTTGGTTGCACTGACCACAGCCCGGCTCAGACTCAAAAAGAGCTAAGCTTGAGCTTACCGAGCGGTTTCTCCTCCCTCGTGGAGCAGAGCCAACCGCACCGGCTCGGCTCAGTCACCCTTGACATAGTGCAACACCCCATCGAACTCGTCGGTGATTGCAGCAGCTGTGTGAATCCTCTCCATGTTGACCATCTAGTCCTGGAAAACCAGTACCTCCGGATCGAAGTAGCACCGCAGCTTGGTGGTCGAGTGCGTAGTGTTGTCTACAAACCCGCCCTTGTGGGTAGGGATGGTGCGCCCAAAACTAACACCCAGATGTTTGCCCTTGATACTCCCCAAGGGATCCCACATGACAAATTGCAAGTAGGCGTGCCTTGGAACTACGGCGGCTGGCGCATGTCCTTTCCCTTCCACGAACACGGTCTACGGGGCAAAGCTCAAGGGGCGAGTTATCGTTGGCGGATTCTAGCCGACGGGACAGCCGTGTTGACGATGACCATGTACTTCGACCGCTTCTCAAATCAGCCCAGCCCCGTAATTTCTGAAGAAAACTATCTTGATCTCAACTATCAAGGTAGGTATTCACCGCTGACCCTAGTGCAAGAGATTCGATTGGCACCGGGTCAAGCCTCTTTCCAGGAACGTTTGACGCTGTTCAACCCTTTGCCATATCGCTACGGATTTAAACTCTGGAACACGGCACAACTTCCCCGGACTGAGGATGCCAAATTCATTTTCCCCGTGTCACGTATGGCTTTCCATTGGGGAAAAAACCAAGCGTTCCGCAACTGGCCGCTGATGAACGATGGTACCAATGATACTGTGGTCGATCGCTCTGTCTTCGCCAATTGGACAGCACACCCCAACAAATTCGGCAAGAGCTATTTCGGAATTGACATGGTACACCCCTTTGCAGCTGTCTACTACCCAAGTGATGATTTAAACCGAGTTCGGATCACCTCCCCGTCAACCGCTCCTGGTCTCAAGCTCTACTCTTTCAACTGGAACCAAGGATGGCTTGATTCCTTCGAGCTTTGGGGTGGCAGCACGGAAATCTTTGAAGACCACGGACAATTTCTCGACCCTTTTGACCACTACAGCTACGAGGAAGAATGGTGGATGCCCCAGGGAATTGGGGAACTCAGTGCTGCCTCGGCAGCGATCGCGGCGGGGCTGACCTATGAAGATGAGGGGGGAAAGACTTATGCTCGGGTTCGGCTCACCGCTTCCGGTAACTACTCAAAATTAGTTGTTTCTGTTGGCAACGACACTGAGTCGGGTCTAGTTCAGCTCGACCAGTTGAATCCAGAGACGGTCGTTCTATTCTCGATTCCAGTGGCCAGCCATGGCAGCCCTGTTTGGGTGAAAGTCCACGAAGGTGAGCGGGAAATCTTCAATTATCGGATGCCTGTGGAAGTTCCACTGGTGGACAAGGCGGCAGAAGCCTGTCGTGAAGAAATTAATTTCGCCATTCCCCAAGCATTAGATAACTGTTCGGCAGCTACCAAAACACAGTCAAGTGGATACCGACGGGTCGAGTATTCGGAATTACGTGGGGAAAGCTACTGGCCCCCCAATGGTTCGGATAAAACCTGCAATCCTGAAAGAACCCTCAACACCTTCGGTCGTCCCGAAGCTGAAAAAATAGCAACTGCGCCCGAAGCCACAGCTCAGGAGCACCTGATTTATAGTCGCATTCTCTATCGGCTGGGGGGTCTTTCCAACTTCAAAACTGCCCATAAACACCTAACAGCAGCAACCACTACCGAGCCTTCTCTGGGCGAAGCTTGGTTGCTTCTAGGAATTGTTGAGATGGAGACCGGTGAGGCCCCTAAGGCCGTAACCGCCTGGAAAAAAGCTCTCGGCGCAGCCAAGCCAGCACCTTTAGCCAACTACTTTCTGGCCCTGAACGCTATCAGTGAAGGCAATATTAATGCTGCACAGGAATTCATAGATGCACTAATACTGGGGGCACAACCAAACAATTACTTTGCTCGACTACTAAAAGCAGGAATTCTTGAGCGTCTTCAACGGTACCAAGAAGCCTTAGAAATCCTCAACGAACTTGAAGATTTCCATGCCTCCGATCCGGGACTAGTCTATCTGAAACAGCTAGCCTATACTGGTCTGGGAGACACTGTAAAAGCGGAGGCCATGAAGCAAGTCTTGAGCCGACTTGAAGATCCCTTACGGGGCGAGCCGTCGGCAGCAAAGCGACGACAAGAGTTTGTTAATCGCTTATCAACTGGTGCATGGGAGTTGCCCTTGCGCCCACCCCATTTTACTTGTGAACCCATGTGGCTGCCGTTTAAAACATTGCGTCGCCTTCAGCGGGACGACTGGACAAACGGATTAACACCGCTCGAATGAATCTTGTGAACTGGAATTTCTGTCCAGACCTAGTTGACCAATACCTCTAGCTGCTTGGTTTGATGGGATTTGCCTAAGGCCAGGCTCGCAAATTGGGTATCGATCAAGCTGAAATGACTTCAAAATCAGAAATCGTCTCAATCCATACCCGTGCTCCACAATTTAGTGGATTGTCCGGACGATACATCACCCGACAGGGGCCATTGACCTCCACCGTATGACCGTAAACATTTTTAGAGCCTCGCTTGACCGTAATCACAGGATTGCGGTCCCCCGTCTTGAGATTGTTGCGAATCACCCTTTGGTTAACATGAATTACGGTCTTGGTGTAATTTGTACGCTTTGACCAGTTCCGTTTTGGTCCGCGAGTGCCAGGGGTGACCACCGGCATACCATCAAACAACGGAATCACCCAAGTTCTCCCCACCTTATAAGCGCCTTTAACTCTGCCCTTGCCCAGAAGGTAACGGACGCGAGTGGCAGAAATACCAAGTAATTCAGCGGCTTGTGCGGTGGAAATCATCATGGCCAATAAACCATTGCTTTAACAATACTGTTATTATAACACACGTTTTCTGAAACATGCAAGAATTTAGTGAAACTATTGCACTGTCGCTATTTCAGAGCTGTGGAAGGTGTGGGAGGTATGGTTGGTATGCAGCTTATGGAAGGTGTAGGTAGTGTGGGAGGAAGAGGGTGCTAAAAAAAAC
>WTKN01000026.1:0-39563 GCA_011524395.1 Moorena sp. SS36440bin_2 | reverse complement strand
TATTGCATTTTCACAATCTCAAGCAGTAGGGGCAACTGGGATTAATGAGTTTAATCGGATTAGTGGGATAAAAGTGTTATAAAAACTATTGCATCAAGACATTATCGCAATTTAAAGGATTACTTTATGGGTGCAATGGGATAAATAAAGTAATACAGAGAAGAGGATGCTCTAAAACTATTGCATTTTCACAATCTCAAGCAGTAGGGGCAACTGGGATTAATGAGTTTAATGGAATAAAAGGGTCATCAAAAACTATTGCAGCGATGCAGAGGTGCGACCTGTGGCTTATTAAATACGCCACAGGTCGCACCGCTATCTCCCTATCTCCCTATCTCCCCACCTCGCCACAAATCACGTGTCGGACTTTGAAACTTTAATTGGTATTTTTTTTACCGCTCAATCAGCCCATGAGGCAGACGGCTCCACTCATTCCACGATCCATCATAATTTCTCACTTTGGGATAGCCGAGTAAATACTTCAACACGAACCAAGTGTATGCAGAGCGTGCACCAATCGCGCAATAAGGAAATATTTCCTTGTCAGCTGTAACACCTTGGCTGCTGTAAAGAGCATGTAACTCTTCTACTGACTTAAATGTACCGTCCTTATTCAAGGTATGAGTATACTCAAGATGCACCGCACCTGGAATATGCCCTCCACGTTCAGCTCCTTCTGGCGGTTTGATCATAAATATCTCGCCAGAATACTCTTGAGGAGTCCGCACATCTAGCACCACACAATCTGTTTTCTCTAAAGATGCTTGCACCTCTGGCTCGAGAACTCGTAAGTCAGGATTGGGAGAGGTTGCTTGATAAGAGGTGGGCGAAAAGTTTGACAAGTCTGATGTTACTGGACGACCTTCTGCCACCCATTTCTGATGACCACCGTTAAGGACATACACTTTTTGATGTCCAAAAAGCTTCAGAAACCAGAAAATAAAAGCTCCTGTGCCTGGGTAACTACCATAGGCAATGACAGTCGTTTCTTGGGAAATTCCTGAGCGCGACAACAGTTCCTCAATCGCAGTGGGGTCTAAATTCATTCCTAACTCGGGCATGGAGAGATCCGTAGAGAAATTCCAGAAAATAGCCCCCGGAATATGAGTATCTTTGTAAGATTCTGGACTCATATCAAGTTCAACCACACGCACCATCGGATCTTTGAGATGATCCATCAGCCATTCTGTATTGACCAAAACTTCAGGGTGAGCGTATTGAGACATTGGTTTTTTCCTAATATTGACGCTAAAGGTAAGATTAGGGGAGGCAGTTTACCTTGCCCAGTACCCGATCGAGTACACTTTTGGTCATCACGGTTATGACGAGTTCCTTGCAGTGTTTATTTAAAGCCATTCATCAGGTCAAGGATGAAGCAGACTTGCGATCGCGCATTGTCCCAAAAATTGGTGAGCATTTTGTGGCAAAGCGATGGGGCGTTTTTTTCTTTGATCAATTGCCTCCAGTTAATCAAAAGCTTCAAGAATCCCTACAAATCGCGCTATCTATCGACCATAACCCTGTTTTACGCTATCTCGTTGAGCATCACGCTCCTGCCCATGAATCATTGGTAGCATCCCCCAAGGTTTGGGCCTTGATTTGTCCTCGGCCAGATCATTGGCATGTGATGGCAGGACCAATCATCAGTAGTGGTCAATTAGTAGGTGCCCTAGGCTGCACTCGTGAACGGTCAATGTCTGCTTTCAATACACAGAATCTAGCGGATATGAGTGCAGTCTGTTTGCACTTGTCTGTTTGGGCTACAACCGTGCGCTCCCAACACCAATCTTTCAAAAGCGAACGCTTAACGCCTCGTCAATTGCAAATTGCCGAATTAGTTGCATTGGGACGCACTAACGCAGAAATTGGGACTGAACTTTGGATTACAGAGAATTCAGTCAAGCAAGCTCTCAAGCGCATGTTTCGTAAGCTGGGAGTTTCATCCCGTGCTGAGATGGTTGCACAACTTTGGGTTAAAAAAGCTTACTTATCAAATCAAGAATTATCTCGATTTGACTCGATGCCCAACACCCAACGATAAGCTTACCGCAGCAACTAAAGCTTGTAGGGTGGGCAAAAAGCGTTTGGTTATGGGTGAGTATTCTAGATAATATAAATTTGCACACCCTACTTTAATTGGTATTTTTTTTACACTGTTCCCTGTTCCCTATTCCCTTTCCTTGCATATTAGTTCTTAAAATCGTTGATAACAAACATCCTTGCCGACCCCTTACTTAGTTAGCAGTTTTCTACAAAATCTCTCGCCTCAAGGTTAAGAATAAAATGAAAACGTTAATTTTAGGTGAATTATAGGTAAACTTAACAAAATCTTTATACGCTAGCTAGATAAAATTACACTAAACATTTACATAAAGTTCAAAAACAACTATTAACCAAACCTTATAATTAAATTTATATAACTACAATCAAAATTTAACCGGGAAATGAAACCCTGACTAAGGGAGTTCAGCTAGTTTCAATCATCACGTAAACCTATGCCAATGCTTTTGAAGGTTGGTAAAAATTGCGTATAAGGTATTAGCTGTTCGCGTAGCGTGCGTGGCACAGGCTTCTAGCCTGTGAAGTAGCGCATTAGCTGATACAATAATTTGGCTAGTTTCTGTGCTTATAAGTCTCTAGATATCAAAACCCTAAATTCGAGAGTTTTAGTATCGTTAATTTCAGGATTTTATGAAATTAAACTGACGCAACGGTTTTCTGGCCGGAAAGTGATGACCCTTCCTTTGAGGTAGTGGGTAATTTTCCCTTTCCTAGTTCTGATCACCGTTTAGTATATGTTGATGTTGAGGTAGAGCCGACAGTGGTAGATAATAACTCGAAAGTTGTCACTGGTATTAACTTTCTTGGAGAAGTTAGTTTTAATACTGGATTGCAGTTTGAGAATACAGAAGTTGGTGGTATCTCTGGTTTAGCCTACGATCCTGCTAATGGTGTCTACTATGGTCTGTCTGATGACCGCAGCGAAAATGCTCCCGCTCGTTTCTATACTATTGATATTGATTTAAGTGATGGTAGTCTAGACGATGGTGATGTCGGGTTTACAGGTGTCACTACTCTACGGAATGCTAGCGGTGAGCCTTTCCCAGAACGGGCTATTGATCCAGAAGGCATTGCCTTTACTAGTGCTGGAACCTTGTTTATCTCCTCTGAAGGGGATGCTAAAAATCTTCTTAATCCCTTCGTCAATGAATTCTCTCTAGCAGGACAAGAGTTTAATCAGCTGACGGTACCGGATAAGTTCTTACCTACCTCAGATGGAACAAAGGGCATTCGTAACAATCTTGCCTTTGAAAGTCTGACCATTACCCCAGATGAGCGCTTCCTGTATACTGCAGTCGAGAATGCTCTGATTCAAGATGGCCGGGCTTCGACACTAGAAGACAAAAGCCCGGTTCGGATTTTACAGTACGATTTACAAACTGGGGCACCGGCTCAAGAATTCCTCTACTTCACTGACACCATTCCCAATCAGCCTGACCCTCCTGGTAGTTTTGCTGACAATGGTTTAGTAGAATTACTAGCGCTAGATAATAGTGGAACCTTACTAGCCCTAGAGCGATCCTTTGCCGTTGGTGTCGGTAATAATCTTAGGCTATATGAAGTCCGCCTCCAAGGCGCTAAAGATATCAGTGATGTTGATAACCTCTTGAGTGACCCCACTGACCCAGACAGTGAACTGTTAGAGGTTGAGCAAGTTGCTGAGAAACGGTTACTGTTGGATTTCGATGACTTAGGCATTCGTCTGGACAATAGTGAAGCGATCGCATTTGGTCCAACCTTACCTGATGGCAGACAATCCCTAATTGTTGCTAGCGATAACAATTTCCGTAACAGCCAGATTACCCAATTCCTAGCATTTGGGTTAGACCTCGATACTATTCAATCCCCGACAGCAATAGTAGAAACTACCTCCGAGATTAACGGTACTCAAGGGGCTGACCAGTTGATTGGAACTATTGACGCTGATCTGATCAATGGCTTTGATGGAAATGATACCATTGCTGGGGGATTGGGTAATGATATCCTATTTGGTGGCAATGGTGATGATATCCTGCGCGGAGATAAAAACAGCAAGTCCGTAGGTGGTAAGGCTGGTGGGGATGATATTATCTACGGTGGTTCAGGAAGCGATCGCATTGGCGGTAAATCTGGTAATGACTCGCTTTATGGTGGCTTCGGGGATGATCAACTCTGGGGTGATGCTGGGGATGACCTATTAACTGGTGGTCTGGGTAATGATACTCTGACTGGAGATAACTTCTCTAATGGTAGTGGCAGTGATACCTTTGTCCTAGAGATTGGGGAAGGTACTGACACCATTACAGACTTCGAGCTGGGCACTGACTTCATTAGTTTAGGGAATAGTTTGAGCTTTGGTCAAGTGTCTATCACCTCCGATAGTAATAATTCTCTAATCAATGTTGGAGATGAAACCCTAGCAGTAGTGTTAGGAGTAACAACCCTTGCTCAAAGCGATTTCGTTATCTTATAAGCTGTTCAGTATTTAGATTGGGATACCTAAATTGTTCAAAGGGAATAGGGAACAGCGGATCTGAAAACAGGGAATCACCAATTTAAATGCACACCAGCTTAGCAATTATAAAATTAGGGAGTAGAGGAAATTTGTATTAAGAGTAATTATCGATAAATTATCATTATTTCCTCTCCTGACTTACCTGTTACCTACTCTTTTATAAAACTACTTACTGAATCATAGAAAACGTGAAATAGCTATAATTGATATTAATTAATAGTTAATTTTAATCAAATAGTCTGAATTTATTATCCTAAATTTTATAACGTTTAATTAAAGGGGTAATATCTTAGGATTAGGGTAGTGCATCTCAGTATCTTAATGCAAAGTGCGAGTGCGGGAAACTTCCCGTTTCTTTGCTGCATCGCTTTTAGATTCGACCCGTGGTGAATTTAATTCTTAATCGGGATTAGTAAGAAGAGGAGGGAGTGTGAAAAGCTTCATATAAGAGGGTAAGACCCTACACCCACCCAATTGTGAATTCAAGCCCAAATCTGTAGCTACTCATGTAAATTTTAAGTAAAGCTGACGTAACAAAAATACCAAATTCTGTAAGATTATGTAAAGGTTACTATAGTAGGATATTTTATAGTATAGTTTTATTTAAAACCAAAAAGCTATTGAGTCAAGTAACCTATGGCTTAATTAGTCTGACGGATAGGATCGACTTAGAGGTTAAAGCTACCTATATACCTTTGGTCATTTCTAAAAACGGTGCTTAGCTAGGGGTCATCTATAGCCCAGTTGCTTAGATCAAAGACAAATGATTTGGATTTAGTTTGCTAATCAGAGACTATCAAATCCAAGACAGTAAAATTCAATAAAACTTTAAGTCGTTGTTGCTGAACTAGTAATTGCCATCAGATCAGCGATGCAGCGGCGACCTGCGGGGGTTTCCCCCATTACCGACTGCATCAAGACAGGGAAAGGGTAAAATCTACTTGAGAATGAATCGAACATCGGCTTATCTAGAGTCCTTGGAGCACCAGAAAAAGGTTATGGGTAACTAGATAAATAAAGTCCGTTTTGATGTGACTGGATTATCAAGTTAAATCCTTATATCTAGATGGAGTCAAGGTAATAACTATGATCATGCTAGTCATCAGGCTAGTATGAGTGGGTAATTCCATTAGCTGTTTTTTTTGAATTGTTTTAGACTCAATGGAAGGTTCATTGTTCCGTTCGCGAAGATCAAATTGAGCAAATAGCTTAGCCGATCACCTTCACGCACAGCAGAGATTGCTTGCTGTTATCTTGCTGTTATCTTGCTATTATCATGATTTGCGTTATTCAGCCATCGCCAAACTATCTCCAGATTAGAGGTTAATGATCAACACTAGCTGTAGAGTTCAGACGCAACCCCTAACTAAGTAGGTAAAAAATTAACGTAATAGCCTTTAGTTTAAGGGTTGACAATCAACCCTTAAACTAAAGTAAATTAAACAATACAAAAACTTGGTTATGACGCTAATAAACTACCAACTGAAGTGAAAAATGTCAAATAAGTAAGCTAATTAAAATAAGCTTACTTATTTGGTATAAATTATTTTTTTAGCATTTGGCTGTTTGCGAAGCGGTTCCTTTGCAACAGGGTTGTGAGTACATAATCATTGCTATAAAACTTTCAATAAGTTGATAGCTAATAACTGTTATAGGTACTCGTCGTCTACTACCTAGGAGAAATTTGTGGCAGATATATTAGAGAAAATTGGCAGCTTTTCTAGTGAGATTGGCGCTGAAATTACCGCCTACGATCCAATAGGTCAAGAGTTATTTGTAGTTTCTGGTGACACTGAGGTGCAAGTGATAGACCTCAGTGATCCGAGCAATCCAACTCAGGCAATACCACCAATTGATTTGGCTGCTTTAATACCTGACATTGACGGAGCAAATAGCGTAGCCTATAGCAATGGTTTACTGGCGCTAGCGTTAGAAGCTAGCACTTCTACTGATCCGGGGAAAGTAGCAATTATAGATATTGCTGCGTTTCGGAACAATCCGGTTGACCCCAATGCCCTAAAGGTAGTGCAAGCGGGGCCCCTACCGGATATGCTCACCTTTACCCCTGATGGCACCAAAATACTGGTTGCTAATGAAGGAGTAGCTGATGATGGCATTGATCCTGAAGGATCGATCAGTATTATTGATGTGTCCAGTGGGATAGCAACTCTAACCCAAGACAATGTCGCCACAGCAGACTTCAGCGCCTTCAATGGTCGTGAAGCGGAATTCCGGGCAAAGGGTGTACGTATTTTCCCAGACAAGACTGTTGCTGAGGATGTGGAACCAGAGTTCATTGCTGTCTCAAGCGATGGTACTACAGCCTTTGTCAACCTCCAGGAAAACAATGCTTTTGGGGTGGTAGACCTGGAGTCCGCTACAGTAGTAGATATCTTGCCTCTGGGTGTGAAAGACCACAGCCAAGGTCAGCCCACCGTAGAGCTATTTGAGTTCAATGACTTGCCTGTACTTGGTACTACCGAAGGGGGTCAGGACATTAAACTGGGCGGACTGTCTGGCTTATTCTACGAAGGGACAGATCCAGCAACTGGCAACTTGAAGTTTGTCACGGTTCCAGACCGGGGACCTAATGGTGAACCCACTGATGTGGATGGAGATGGGAGTAACGAACGACCCTTTGCCTTACCGGATTACCAAGCTCAAGTGATCCGCTTTGAGTTAAATCCCAGCTCTGGGGAGATCAGCATTACAGAAACCATTTTCTTGACCCGTCAAGATAGCACCACACCAATCACAGGACTACCGAATATTGCAGGGGTGGATGAAGAACCAGTAGACTTATCGGGCAATTTGCTGCCCTTAGATGAGTTTGGTGCTGACCTGGAAGGAGTAGTAATCGCTGCTGATGGCACCTTCTGGATGGTGGATGAGTACCGTCCAGCTATCTACCACTTTGATACCAATGGTGTCCTGATTGACCGCTTTGTTCCCCAAGGAACAGCTGCCTTAGCTGGTGAAGCAGTGGGAACCTTTGGCACTGAATCCTTACCTGAAGAGTACGCCAATCGCCGCCGTAACCGTGGCTTTGAGGCCGTAGCTCTGGATCCAGACGAGAATATCCTTTATGCCTTTATTCAAACTCCTTTACAGAATCCAGACCGTGCTACCTCCGATAGCTCGGATGTGATTCGCATTCTGGGAATTGATACTACCACAGGGAATGCCGTTGCCGAGTATGTTTACTTGCTCGAAGACCCTGCTTTCCGTAGTGGGGGACGAGTAGATAAGATTGGTGATGCGGTATACGCTGAAGATGGCAAATTATTTGTCATTGAGCGAGATTCCGCAGTTGGTGATACAGCCAAGAAGTTCATCTTTCAAATAGACCTGACAGCAGCGACTAATTTACTTGCTCCCGATGCCCCCACACTACCTACTGGCTCTACTCTAGAGCAATTGAGTGCAGATGACCTAGATGCTCTTGGGATTAAGGCGGTCAATAAGATTAAAGTAACAAACCTGCCTTCCATTGGGTATCTCGCTGGTGATAAACCAGAAGGTCTAGCGCTACTGGATGATGGCAAACTGGCTGTACTCAATGACAATGACTTTGGATTACTCGATCAGGAGATTCCGGTGGATGGCTCGGTTCCTCTGAACCCTAATCCAACTCCTGTGGTCTTAGGTCTGATCGACCTGGGTGAGAACAATGCCCTCGATGCCAGTAATGAGGATGATGCCATCAACATCCAAAATTGGCCCGTTTTCGGTCTATACCAACCGGATGCGATCGCATCCTTTGAAGCAAACGGTCAAACCTACTACGTGACTGCCAATGAAGGGGATATCAGGGATGAAGAGGAACGGATTGCAGACTTGACCCTGGACCCAGAGGCCTTTCCAAATGCTGAATTCCTGCAACAAGAGTCTCAACTGGGTCGTTTGAGAGTATCTACCATTGATGGGGATTTAGATAATGATGGTGATTACGACCAGCTATTCGCCTATGGTGGGCGCTCCTTTTCAATTTGGGATCAGTTTGGCAACCTAGTTTTTGATAGTGGTGATGACTTTGAACGAATTACAGCTCAACAAGTTCCTGAACTATTTAATTCTAACGGCACTCCTGATAGTTTTGACGATCGCAGTGACAATCAAGGACCAGAACCAGAAGGAATTGTCACCGGGGTTATTAATGATCGCACTTACACGTTTATCGGCCTCGAACGAATAGGCGGCATAATGGTCTACGATGTGACCAATCCCACGGCTCCTGAATTTGTCCAATATCTGCCCAATGATAATGGTGGGAATCCAGATGATCCAGTAGACCGTCAGCCTGAGGGGCTAACCTTTATTCCTGTGGAAGACAGCCCCAATGGTGAACCCCTGCTGGTAGTGGCTCAAGAAGACAGTGAAACCATTACTGTCTTTTCAGTCAACCCCGGTCCGGGAACCTCATCAGATGATGAACTAGTTGGCACCGAAGCTGATGAAACAATCATTGCCGGAGCTGGGAATGATACAGTTGCTGGTGGTAATGGTAATGATACTATCTTTGGGGGGAATGGAGATGATGTGTTACGAGGTGACTTCAACAGCCGTTCCTCTAACAATACCCTTGGAGGGGATGATGTAATTTACGGGGGTGCTGGAAGCGATCGCATTGGTGGAAAAGCCGGTAATGATTCCCTGTTTGGTCAGAACGGTGATGACCAAATCTGGGGTGATGCTGGGGATGACCTACTGCGGGGTGGTCTTGGCAATGATACCCTATTTGGTGATAATGGCTCTGGTGGTGATGGTAGTGATACCTTCATCCTGGCTGCTGGTGAAGGAACTGATACGATTGGGGATTTCGAAGTCGGTGAAGACTTCATCGGTTTAGCAGATGGGTTAACCTTTGGTCAGTTATCTGTGACTCAAGAAGGTAACAACACTGTGATTAGCTTCGGTGATGAAACCTTAGCAATCCTGAATCAGGTGCAGGCTGAAACCCTGATCGATAATGCTGCTACGACTTTTGTATTGATTGCTTAAGGCAGAGCACTTGAAGGTTGTTCGCCTTTGGCGTTTGGTGTAGGGTAGGTTGTTTGTCAGAATGCAGAATATAGAATGCAGAATGTAGAATTCCAAATTTTACCTTCGCGCATTCTACATTCGCGCATTCAAAAGGGACTGTACTGGTTGACTACCAATGATTGATTTCACAGTTGCTATCTGTACCTATAACGGCGAAACTCGTCTACCTAAAGTTTTAAAACGATTACTGTATCAAATTAAAACCGACGATTTTTCTTGGGAAATTCTGATTATTGATAATAATAGTACTGATAATACCACCAAAATTGTAAAGGAGTATCAATCCCATCCAGAATGTTATCGGATACGATATTACTTTGAACCAAAACAGGGGATAGCATTTGCCCGACGTCGTGCTATCCAGGAGTCTAAAGGTGAGTATGTTGGTTTTTTAGATGATGATAATCTACCTACTTCTGATTGGGTTAGTGCTGCTTATAATTTTGGTAATTCCCATCCCCAAGCTGGTGCTTATGGTAGTCAAATTTATGGAGAGTATGAAGTTAAACCACCGGAAAACTTTAAGCGAATTGCTTGTTTTCTTGCTATCATAGAACGAGGTCAAGAGCCATTTTGTTATCAGCCTCGTCAAGGGGTGTTTCCTGTGGGTGCGGGGTTAGTGATTCGTAAGCAAGCCTGGTTAAATAATGTTCCTGAACAGCCTTGGCTCAAGGGGGTATGTGCGACATCCCTATCTGCTAAAGGAGAAGATATAGAAACCTTATCCTATATTCAAAACGCCGGTTGGGAAATTTGGCATAACCCTCAAATGTGTATTGATCATCAAATCCCAAAATGGCGTTTGGAAAAAGACTATTTATTAAAATTATTTCGAGGAGTTGGGTTAAGTCGGTATCCCACTCGCATGTTGCGCTTTCAACATTGGCAAAAGCCTGTTATGATTCTAGTTTACCTAATCAATGATTTGGGCAAGACTATGCTTCACCTGATTAGATATCGCCAACAGCTCAAGACAGATTTAGTAGCAGCTTGCGAACTGGAACTTTTTTTGAATAGCTTGTTTAGTCCATTTTATCATTGGATTATTGGAAATCAGTCATTAATAATAATGCAAAATGCTGGCATGTCTGAAAAGGAATAGGGAATAGGGAATAGCAAACAGAGTGTGGGTAGAGCGAAGAAGTAGTTTTCGATAATTGGGTATAGTCACAAAAATTTTTATTACCTTTACTTCTTTACTTCTTTATCGCTACTCCCTATTCCCTTTGCTATATAACTAATTTAATTGGCTTGTAAAAATTCCTGTTTGAGTTGGTGAAATTTTATTTTAGCATAAATATTTTTCAAGTGCTTCTTCACTGTGTTAAGAGTAATGTGCAATTCATCAGCAATCTCCTGATAGCTGTAATCACCACGACGCAGTAACCAAACTTCGGCCTCACGAGGAGTCAGGTCATATTTATTCACCTCTGCGATCGCTAAACTCTCAGCATATTGATCGTGATTTTCTAGTGTTACTAAAATGCAGGGATTTTCAAAAGAGTCTAAGGTGAGCTTAACGGCTCGAATCCGAAAAGATGTTGAGCGTTCAGTAATAATTTCAGACTCGATAACTATTGGCTGATTTGGATATAACTCACAGCTGTCGAGCACAGCTTGGCAAACACGCCTGATTTCTTTGGGAACAAGGTTAAATTTTGACTTACCCACTGCTAGTTGAGCACAAATAAAGCGACCATAACAATTGCTATGAACTAACTCTCCCTGAGCGTTCAAAATCAATACACCATCCATTAATCCTTCTACTACCCCTTGTAAGAGAACACCGTTAAACTGTTTTGCCTGAGTATTCATCCTCTAGACCTATGTGAACATTACGAATCGGCAACAGAGCAGGTACCTACTACAGGTACCTACTACAATCCATAGGTGCAGAGGCTTTGAGCTTATGCAGTTAGCTATGCAGTTCTGGTATCACTTGTTTATTTGAGGGCGTCAGTGTTGAGTTGTAAGCATTCAGCCAAAGGCCAAGCTACGTGCATATGCTTAGCTCAGCATTAGTGTGATTCATTTAAAATATAGAAACTGAGTTAGAAAAGGGAGTAAAAAAATAATAAGAAGGATAAAGAAAATTAGGAATAACTTTGATGTCAAACCCTTTTCCTGATCTAATTCATTTCCTGTCGAGGTAACGAGGCTTGGAGAAAGCGGTTTATCTGAGGGCCACCACCATGGTCTCTTTTGTTTTTTTCCTGGACGTTTTTCTGTTTGATTCATTGGCACTTGGGTATTATTATTCGTAATTCGTGAGATTACCTTAGTCATGGGATCGATAGTAGTCAAAATCATCTCCTAGCTAAAAAACTTTTTTGGAAAGCGAAACTATAGTAAAAGCAAACTAGTATTGACGGTAAAAACCACGGAATCAATACTAATGCTGATATATAAACCTGCAATATAACTAATCCGTATACTCCGGTTATAATCCCTAACGTTAATACCTTTTTGTGTCGTTGTATTAGTTGTTTTTGTAAGATAATAGTAGTCCATTTTCCTATAAATGCGGCTAGGAAAATTACCCACTGATCAGGAATCAAAACTACCCGATGCTGCCGGATTATATGGTTCACCATATAAGCCAATACTTCTCCTCTAGTTAATACTTCGAGGCACTTATTTAGATCCTGTTTTACAGGTTGATAGTAATGACACCAATAGCGAGCACTTGACGGAAAGTAAAAGTCATCTTCTGTGTCATTGTAGTCACTATGAGTGATAATAATAACTTGCTTCATCACATAGTGTTGTAGTTCTGGATTAGGTACAGGAAAATTGAGAAGTTCCTTAGCTGTAATAGATTTATAGACTTGTCTAGGAGGAATAGAAAAGTCTATAATAGAAGCTAGTTTAAAGGAAAAAGTAGATTTATTGAAAGAAATCAGCCCTTGATTGTGAGTCTTTCGTTGCTTTAGATAATCACTGACTTGAAACTGAAAATCTACTGTACTATTTAATTTTGGTTGGGGTAAACTATCTTCAGATGACTGTTGATTGAGCAGATGAGCTACTGCTAGCTGATAGGCAAACGGACATGACTCATCGATACAGCTGGCATCTGGAGGCTGTTCAATAGTCCAAGGCTCAAAGTCTACGTACCCTTCTAAACTCCATTTGGGGCTAGCGACTTTATCTTGTTTATCTGTTGCTAGCACAAACCAGGTATTCCCCTTTTCCACAGCAGAGCGAATCGCTTGATCAAGATTGTCGTATCTAGGTTGGTAGATATGCCGACTGTAGTAGATGCCGATTACTTGAGCATTCAAGGCGTATAGGTGTCTTACCAACTTGGCTAAGTATTCGGAATCAGTCAACTTACCTTGTGTGCTTTCTATTGCTTCATCAGCTTGATCTAGGGATTCCTGGTCGATAGCAACTAAGAAAACAGGCGCTAAGGAATTCTCTGGTATTTGATTCGTCAAATTACGATAGGCCGCTTGAACTAATGCTCGAATGTCGAACAATAATTCTACTTGAATAGCTGGGATGACACTCAACAGTAAAACTGTTCCTAATGCGATCGCTTCTGGTCTGCTCGGTAACCACTGCTGCAGCATTTTCTTCCAATCAAACCGCTCAATGCGATAGGGAATCAAACCGGGAGGATTAAATAAAGAGGGCAGCAGATAGGCAGAGGGATAGGCAAATTTCTCTACAGATTGAAGATGTTGACAGGCTTCGAGTAGTGCATCGTAAACATCTTTATGGTCAGCTAGGGGCTTACAAAACTGCTGGAGAAAACTCTGAGCCACATCATTGCGAATGGGTTCCCGCATCACTATTACCTGTAACCCAAGTTTAACTAGAGAGTTAGCGATGCTCAGGCCACTGCAGGAGTTGAAAATAGCCAGCTGCAATCTATGTTCTCTAGCTTGAGTTAATTGTTCTTCCAGTTCACTAATCGACAGGGATATATTAGGAGCGATCGCAAGTCTTCCTCCTGTAGTTGTGGTTTCATCGCTATGTCCAGCAAAGAACAGCACATCCCAGCCTCGTTGATCACAGATAGCATTAGCAATTTTGGTTTTGATATCCACATGGTTTTCATGGGGTTGCCAGGTTACTCGCTCGACCTCAGCAATAGATTTAAGCGATCGCACAGCTTTCCAATCATCCTGCAACGGTAGTCTGGGATCATCTCCGAAGATAGCTAGAATACGGGTTTTTCTTTGGTGCGCGTTCCCTAGCGCTTTCAAAAAGCCCGGGGTCGCACCCCAACTTTTCAGAGGTTTATTACAAGCAATGGAATCCGGATTATCCATAGCGCTTCTGAAAATGCGAACTGTACCAACGGGTGTGCCTTCAGGAGCAAGTTCCCAAGTTTCCCATGGTAACCGTTCCATTTCGATAGAGTCACAAGCTAGGAAAATATCAACACTGGGGTTAGTACCAATCCCCTTGCTATCTTTCGATATCACTTGAGCAACACCAGTAAATTCGTCTCGAATCCGCTCTTGAATCTTACGAACTTCGCCTTCTCCTAACCAACGCTGGAAAGCATTGACGAACTCTCTTTCTGCCTCCATCAAATCATAACATGGGTCACCTGAACCAGGATTAATTCTGCCACTATCTTCTATAGGTTTCACTGACTGGAATTCGTAAAACCTACTGTAGCGCTGTCGCCAGCATTTATAATATTTTTGTATTTCATTGGAATAGTTTATGCTGGCAGATAGCTGCCTTTTTTTGTCATCCCATAGCAGCAAAAAGAAACAAGATTTATCATCTGTTTTATACCAAACTTTAATTTCAAAAACAGTAGTCATTACCCAAAAAAATCTTCCAATATTGTAATTATTTTTACCTATTTTATTTTTAATTAATAACTTAAATGCTATTTAATTAGGCTCGAAGGCATAAGGAGATAAGGTCTGTGCTGAACTATCTGGTGGGATAATAGTCACCACAAATTTTTCATCTGAGTATCCTTCCACACGGGCAAACAAAAATGGATCATCAAGCCCTGATATCGGCTCATGTATAATAGACCTTATATTACTAACTTGTAGCTTGAATCCATCAGGTAAAGGAGTACCCATTTGAGTTCCTAAAATTAGCAGTAATGACCATTTTGGTGGAGGAATTGGAGAGTCAATTGGCCAGGTGACGGCACATAGTCGTAAAGCAGTTTCGCCTATGTCTATGTCCTGATAAGATCGACCTGGTTCAGGAGGAATATCCATTCCTTGATGTCTAAGCTCATTAATTACATTATCGAATTTATCAATTGACCGAAATATCGATGAATTCCCAGTCAATGGTTCACGGATGAACAATCCTAAACTTTGGGCAAATTCGTCTAATTTACCCTCCAGCCATTGCTGGGTATTGATAGCCTTTTGAGTTAGTATAGTAAATACTTCTGTAATTCGAATAGAAAGAGACCTTGTTCTATAGGTAGTTAGTTGCCACTGATATAACAAATCGAGTAATTCAGGACTTTGGAGTATAGTCAGCCCTTGCTCCCAGGTTAAGGTTTTCCAAAGAGTTTGCTCAGGATATTGTAGACGATCTAATAATGTTTCTAATGTTTCTAAGTCAGGTGAGTTCAGAGATATCTTAGGGAGGTAATTAGGGGAATTGACTGGTAACTCAATAGCAGCGGAATCCAAAAAACGTAAATAAAATAGTAGGTGATTTGGCTCAGGATCAAACAATGATAGAGGTAAACTATAGTTCCAATCAACTTCAGGATGTAAATTAAAAACTTGTCGATAATTAATTAGTTCGTCGTAACGTGTAAAGCCTCGAATAATAGCAGTTTTTAGCTCTTCTTGCACTTCAATTACAACATAAAAATGAGCAGCAAATTCTGGTAAATCAATGGCGGCTATCGGTACAGTAACCACTTCATCAAGTAAACTCTCACTGGTAATTAAACAAAGCTTAAATTCGCCTACGATAAGATTACATACCGCTTCAATCACATTAGCGTATTTAGGTTGTCGTAAAGAACAACAATTATCAGAAATCAAGATATTAGCTAACTTTTCTTGTAACCATTGTGTAAAACTAAGTAATGCTAGTCCATTCAGATAGGTTTGCCATTGGCGTGGTTCTGAGATGACTTGATTGCTCATTTGTACTGCTTGCTCAAACTGTTCAGAGTCTAACCAAATACATTCTGGTTGCACAAGCCTGAGGTCGGTGGAATTAACAGAATAACTAGTCATGATTTTCCTGCTTCAGTGTCTCAAGGTAGCGGCATAGTCGCTGGGCATATAGGCTATTAGTAGAACACTTTTTCCCTGTCATGATTTCTGCAGCTGCTTCTTGGAAGACTTCAGCATCCACGAAAGCTTCTAGGTGTTCCATCAAGTTTCTGAAATAGTCTGGATCCCTAGACATATTTGCCAGATTAAACTGATCTGCTGCATGGGAGATAATGTGGAAAAGTTTGTCTATTGTCCAAAACCGCACCCGATTGAGCAGCTCCTTGGGATTTAGTACCCGGCTAACTTGGGACTGATTGGTCATTCCTAAAATAGAGGCAATCTCGGCTTGAGATTTACCATGACAGTAGATCAGTTCAAGACCTGATATAACCTTTGATGCAAAACGGGCATAACTTCGACTGCGCTCTAGCTTGGTAATGCGGTCAGTTAGCCCTTGCTCTATCCCCAAATCCAAACAGGCTATGAGTTGCTGACCACAGAATTGCTGTAATTCTTGTCGTGCGATCGCATCTAAAGTGTTGGTGAAATTTGGATCTGGTAACTCTCGGTCGCGTCCAGTATCCGAATCCGACACCTGTAGGGATTCCGATGGCGGAAATCCGCTGCGAATCCATATGTCATATTGCCTTAGCAGTCTGGCCAGATGTTTGAGTTCATTGCTCAGCTGTGCTAGAGAGTTGACAATTACCGATTTTTCCTGCAAGAGGTGTCTCATTTCTTCAAGTTGAGACTGAGTGGGATCTAGACAACGTCTAGCTTTTTTTTCTGGCTGTTGGCGTCTGTCCCGACGGTAGACTGCATGAAAGGCTTCTAGGATATTGCGATCGCGTGGCAAGAGTTGTTCCAATTGTGTTGGTCTAGCTCGATTGAGCAGAGCCCAGTCACTGAGAAAACAAAGTCCCCGCTCCGATAAGAAGTCTTTAAGTTTGGGATTTTGTTTGGTTTGATAGTAGACCCAATCATCTAACCTAGATTTGGATGGGGAATTCAGGTTATATTTCCGTAATACTTCAACCGTAAAAAATTGGTAATCAGTTTTTTTTGTTTCCCTATCGCCATTGAGGATCAGTTGAGTTGTACCATCCTGATCTAAGATAATTAGCACTTTACCATCATCATCAAGCACAAATGGCAGCAAATCCCGATAGGTGAAATCATGGCTAGCGCTATATAAACTAGCCAATTTCTTGCAAGCTTTCAGGATTGGGTAAGAGACATAGCAACGAAGACAAAGTCCTGCTCTAGCACGACTTATAGCTGACCCAGACGATTCCTCAGGGTGAAACCAGGTGTATAGGAAGGTTTGAATATCCCGATGCTGCTCCACCGACAAATCCGTTCGCGTAGCGTGACCTTGAGGTGGGACCCAAGGCCGAGTGCCCCGGCCTTGGAGGCGCGTACCTCTCGGGCTTTGCCCGACGCTGCCGCTAACGGTCAATCGCGTTTCTGAAGCATCTAATTCTAGACACTTCTGTTGAAAAAACTCCCATGCCAGCGGTAGTAATAGTTTTTTGTAACCACACCCAACACTAGCAGGATCAAGTCTTAAAATTTCCCAATATCTCGATAGAGGCACCATCCTTACACTTTTACTTAGCTGTGCCATATTGTCTCATACAGATTCTTAGGTTCGCAGTACCCAAACGGGTAATTTTTTATAAAAGATGATATGCTATAATTCAGCTTTTTTTGTTCACAAGATAAATGCAAAGTTGAGATCAAGTTCCATTAATCACTTATTAAATAGTTCTTGGATTTTTGGGTAAGGGTAATCCGTTTACTCAATCACCAATTACCCTATAAAGCATATATTTATTAGTCAATAAAATTTAAAATTAATTTGGAATTGTATCATGTCCGGATAATTACCCTTAATAAAAATCTTCCCCATCTCCCCAGACTTCCCACCTTACCTCTCATGATGGGTATTCAACCTGACTTGATATTACTTCTTTATCCATAAATGACCAATAAATTACCCCCAATTTACTTCTACATTCCTCAGGGTTTATGGCCGGACACCATGCCCAAAAGTGCCGATGAGAACTGGAAAGGCTTTGGGATTGGTATCTATGCCTGGACATTACAAACCTATCTACGCCTGAAAGCCGATGGTTTCCCTTGCGAACTAGTAGCAGAATTGCCCAGAGAGGGGATTGTCCTGATCCACCGCAATTGCTTACGAGCTCACAATGACCAGCTCAAGCCAGGACCAAAGTTATTGCTCATTTGTATTAAAGCTGAACAAAGACCCTATCCCTATGCTCAACTCCATGTAGTCCAAAATCCTCTGGAAACAATGCATCTGCGCAATAGTTACTATTTACCCCACTGGACTCAGCCAGGGTTAATTCAGCGCCATCCAGCACGATGCGATCGCTTTGAAACCATCGCCTTCTTTGGTCATGAAAATAATATAGCGCTAGAATTTTATCATCCCTCCTGGCAACAACAACTCCAAGCACTAGGGTTATCTTGGCAACCAGTAATTAATCGCAATCATTGGCATGACTATAGCAACCTAGACAATCGCTGGCATGACTACAGTCAGATTGATGCTATTGTGGCTGTGCGTAGCTTTGAGGGTCACACAGGCTGCCTCCACGGCAATTACGTGAGTAAACCAGCTACCAAACTCTACAATGCTTGGCTAGCAGGGGTTCCTGCAATTCTCGGATGTGAAGCTGCTTATCAAGCAGAACGCTATAGCCCACTAGACTATGTGGAAGTGGCTACCCCTAGCGCGTTAATTTCAGCCCTTAAGCGGTTGAAAGAAGAGCCAAATTTACGTAGCGCTATGGTTAACAATGGTCGAATTCGTGCCAAAGCGATAACCCCTTCAAGTACTACGAAGAAGTGGCGTTATTTCTTAGAAACTATTGCATTACCTGCCTATGATCGTTGGTGCAATCAATCTCATTGGTCTCAACAGATAACCTTGGGACAGGGTTATATTGGCTTTCAGGGAAATCGAGTTAAAGATAAACTAACAAAAGTTTTATTAGCTAGCAACAATTCCAGATAAAAGTCGATGGTAAATGGATTTTGTATCATTATGATATAGAATTTATCAATTTATTGATGTACTTAAATCGCTGGTTTTTATGGAATAGTGAGTATAGATGCAGCCCTTTTAAAACAACAAATAGTTTCACCTATCATTATAAAACGCTATACTTAAACTAGATACTAACCCAATAGTACTTATTAACCAGTCCCAACTATGGTTCAAGCAGTATCAAAACTATTAACCTTTGACGAATTCTTAGAACAGTATCCAGAGGATGGAGGAAACTATGAACTTCGCCAGGGTAGAATTGTAGCTATGCGTCCCACCGGTTTACACGAACAAGTAGCAGCTCTCATTGCCAGAAAGATAGATGTTGAAATTGAGAGACTTTCACTACCCTACTTTATTCCTCGAACTTGTCTTGTCAAACCCTATCAACAGGGAGAAGGCTATTTACCAGATATCATTGTCTTGGATCAACAAACTGTTACGGAAGATCCATACTGGAAAAGAAAATCAAGTATCTCAATCGGTAAATCAGCTAAGTTAATCGTGGAAGTCGTTAGTAGCAACTGGCAAGATGACTATCTAACCAAACTAGCTGAATACGAAAAATTTGGTATTGCAGAATACTGGATTGTTGACTATAAAGCCCTGGGAGGAACCCGATACATTGGGTCTCCTAAGATTCCTACAGTTTGGATATACCAGTTAGCTGATAATGAATATAAAGAAGGCCAAATCTTTAGGGGATGTGATTCTATTGAATCACCAACCTTCCCAGAAATAAAACTGACTGTTGACCAGCTGGTCAAGGCCGGAACATAAACCTTTGGTGGCTTTACCTAATAAAAATGCGACATATTAGGGGACAATGAAACTATTCTACTACCAATACTCACCCAAACGATTCCCTGGTGGTCTCAATAACTTTGGCGATGATCTAAACCCTTGGCTATGGCAACAGTTAATCCCTAACTTACTAAATGACGATGAAAGCACCGCCTTTGTTGGAATCGGTACCCTCCTAAATAATTTACTCCCCAAGCGTTTACCCAATGCTCGCCGAATCATCATTTTTAGTACCGGAGTCGGTTATGAAAAGTTACCAAAACTCCAAGATTCCTGGACAATTTACTGTGTAAGAGGACCCCTCTCCGCCAAAGCCTTAGGCATTTCCCCTCAATTAGCCGTTACCGATGGAGCACTGTTAGTCAGACTACTCTTCCATCCAACCAGTCAAAAAATCCATCAATTTGCCGTTATGCCCCATGCTAAATCTGCCAGATATGGCGGTCAAGCCTGGCATCAAATCTGTGAACAAATCGGCTTTAAGTATATTGACCCTTGTTTGCCTGTCGAGCAAGTATTATCTGCTATCAGCAAAACCAACATCTTACTAACAGAAGCCATGCATGGAGCAATTGTAGCCGATGCGCTACGAATTCCTTGGATTCCCATCTGCACTAATTCGAGTATCTTGGCATTTAAATGGCAGGATTGGTGCTTATCTGTGGGTTTGAAATACCAACCCCAATATATCATACCTCTGTGGGATTTATATCCTAGAACAGCACGGGGAATTCGTTCATCAATCCGTTATGCTCACTTTTGCTTCAATTGGCTCAAACAAGATCAGTTGCATTCAGTCAAGACACTTTGGGGTGAAAAACAACAATTAATCGCCACTCAACTATTCAGAATCGCTCAAACTACCTCTCCCTACTTAAGTAATGATCATCGGATCGAGCAACTTACTACTGAATTAGAAGAAAGGTTATATAAATTGAAATCAAGAATAAATTATCAAGGATAAATTATGAAGGATTAATGATAAATTTCGATGTTGCTGAACTAAGAAATCAAATAATATAAAGTAACCTTGTATTAGTTATAAATTTCCGATTCCCGATTCCCGATTCCTGATTATTGCTGATTTTCCGCACTCCGATAACGGAGCCATTCACCTATAAAAGCAATTGCACCTGATACCAGGATTAGCAAAACACTAAGAGCATTTATATCTGGCTTAACACCAATGCGGATGCGGCTAAAGATTTCCATGGGTAGGGTAGTTGCACCAGTCCCAGCCGTAAAACTAGAAATCAGAAAATCATCCATACTTAGGACAAAAGATAATAAACAACCGGCAATAATGGCTGGCATCAATTCCGGTAGTAAGATTTTTAGAAAAGCTTGTAGGGGCGTTGCTCCTAAATCAAGGGCTGCTTCTTCTAGGTGAGGGTCAAGCTGGGTGATACGAGAGGAAACAACAATGGCAATATAAGCCAAACAGAAAACTATATGAGCTGCGATGATAGTCCAAAGACTCAGAGGAATAGCCATAACTGCCAAAAAGATGAGAGTTGCGACTGCGATCGCAATATCTGGGATAATCACGGGTAAGTAGGATATCCCTCGATACAAGCGTTTGCCTGGAAACTGGTAACGGGCTAAACCGACTGCCATCATGGTACCCAATACCGCAGAAATCCCTACTGCCACTAGCGCTACCGTGAGACTATTGAATAGTGCGGTCTTTACACTATCGTCCTCCCATAGTTTTAGGTACCACTTAAAGGTGAATCCCTGCCACTGAGCGCTGTATTTAGAGTCATTGAAGCTATAAAACGTCAGTACCAGCAGGGGTAAGTACATATAAAAGAACATCACCAGGGAGAAAATACCCTGCCAAGAAACCCGGAGTTTTGGTTGAGAATTTACCATGTCTAGGGGAAGCTCCTCCTGCTGATGGTAGAGTTGCTCATTAGTCATTCGTCAATTGTTACTTGTTAATTTTACTTGTTACTTAATTGAAATTTTATAGTTTAAATTTTCAATTTTTATGAATGCAAACCTTTTATTTTTATCGGTATCCGTGTAGGGATTGTGAGAATTGTTGATTAGAATTTACCTACTCCCGTCTTGATGCAGTCGCTCATGGTTTGTTCGCGTAGCGTCGCCAAAGGCGATAGTTACCGTAAGACAGGCTCGCCTTAATCAATAAGTTTTACCCCTTTTCTGCATAGCCGACCAACCATAAAGGCTCAACGTAATCAGGTTTCGTCTCCGGGGGAACCCCCAAGACCGCGCAAATCACGCTACTCCCTACTCCCTTTTCTATAGTGCTATGCTTGTGCTTTGGGATCACCGTACTTAATCAAAAGTGCGATCGCGATACTCACCACCAAAATAAACATCATACTCAAAGCTGACCCAAATCCCCAGTTTTGAGTAGCTCCTAAAAACTGGTTATAAATCAATCTGGCTCCAGTCATACTTGATGCTCCCCCTAGCAATTCGGGATTAATAAAATCCCCTAATCCAGAGATAAATACTAGCAAACAACCTGCGGCAATTCCTGGTAGAGTTTGAGGTACAGTTACTTTCCAAAAGGTTTGAAAGGGATTTGCCCCTAAATCCGCTGCCGCTTCTAACAAACGTTTGTCTAACTTTTCTATAGACGCATACAGAATCAAGACCATATATGGCAGAAAGCTGTAAGCCATGGCAATCAATACAGCAGCACTACGATTGAGCAAATCCAAGGCTGGTAGTCCAATACTAGTCAGTACTGTATTGAGAACCCCAGTCGGTCGCAGAATGGTAATCCAGGCATAAGAACGCAGTAGAGAGGATGTCCACAACGGTAAGATAAAACCAAGCAGCAGTAAATTTTGCCACCGCTTGGGTGCTAGCTGAGCAATCCAATAAGCCACAGGAAATCCTAGCAGAAGACAAATCACAGTGCTTCCCATGGCCAAAAAAAGCGATCGCCCCATCACTTGCAAGATTACTGGATCAAATACCCGCAAATAATTATCAATACCAGACGGATTGACCACATCTCCTGGTCTAATGTTGGGTACCAAACTTAGCTCAAAAATCACTAGGGTTGGCAGCACCAACAACAAAGCTAACCATATACCTGCTGGAGTGAGCAATCCTAGGGGTTCTAACCACTGCCATCGTAAGTGTTTCTTATCTTGCATAACTGGGGATTCAGCAATGTTATCAGTAACGCTTTCAGTGTTATTTATCATTAGTTTTTAGTCATTATTCCAAGAGTTATATCAATTTACTAAAAAAATTCTATAAATGCTTTTTTTGATATAAAATTAAAACTAAAATGTGAGTATTTTTTTTAAATTTTTATTAAAAAATTGCTATAATATAATAAATATTATAGATAACATTTATAAGAGGTATTTTTAATGGTAGGTTTATTGCTGCACTGTACTAGTTTTATAAACTGTAGGGTGTTTAAAAGGGCTAATTCCTAACTTCTAACCACTGGTCAACTGAGTCCAGTATCGGTCATAAAGTTCGCTAACCTCGTCAACAGGTGCAAGACCTTCACAACGTTCTAATGCTGATTCTTCTGGAAACAAACTTGGATCCTCTTGGATATCACGGGACAATAGCTTAAAGGCTTTTTGGTTTGGTGTGGCGAAGCTCAACCGCTCACAAATTTGAGCAGCAACATCTGCTTCTAACATAAAGTTAATCCAAGCATAGGCACCCTCAAGATTGGGAGCTGTTTTAGGAATTGCCAAGGTATCGGTCCATAAGGAAGAACCGCTTTTCGGGAGCACATACTGCAAATCTGGGTTTTCTGAAATGATTTCAGCAGCATCGGAGGAGTAACACATCGCAATCCATAAATCCCCACTCAGGATTTGCGATCGCCAAGCATCAGAAGAAAATGAAGCAAGACTTGGTTTTAACTCCACCAAAGTTTCATAGGCCTTTTTGATCTCCTGGGGATTAGTAGAGTTGTACGAGTAACCCAACATTTTCAACGTGGCACCCATCACTTCTCGCACATCATTGAGCAAAGTCATCCGTCTCGATAATTTGTCTTTATATTGCCAAAGATAGCTCCAATCCTCCGGTACCTTAGATAGTTTTTTGGAATTGTAAATCAAACCTGTTGTTCCCCAGCTCAGAGGAATACTGTGCAAATTCTTGGGGTCATATATAGGATTGAGGAACTTAGAAAACAGTCGATTCATTCCGATGATGCGTTCAAAGTCCAGTTTGAGCAAAAGATCCAACTCAACCATCTTCCGCACCATGTAGTCAGAGGGGTAGATAATGCTATAGGCTCCGCCCCCAGAAGCCTGAAGTCGAGCAAGCATAGCTTCGTTGGAATCAAAGATATCAACTAAACCTTTGATTCCAGTTATTTCGGTAAAGCGGTCTAGTAGCTCATCATCGGTATAGTTAGTCCAAGTGTAGATAAATAGTTTATTTCTGTCACCTGGTGAAGTAGTTGTTGGTCTCACTTCAGCTAGAGTCCAGCCACATCCAGAGAGGGTTAGACCTGATAGGGCAGCAACCGTGGCTACCTGTAAAAAGTTGCGCCTTGTAGGGCGTTTTAGGAATTGTTGTCGATCCAGTGAAAACACAATTGAAAAGGTTGAAGGTTGAGGTTGCTTTTTGCCCAGGCGTCCGAATTATGGTAGGTTTAATAAAGTTATTCAAAACCGATTACCGATTACCAATTACCCCAAAATAGATAGGATAATTAATCTACCATAATTGATTTAGTAAACAACTAAAAATCTCTTGATTTAGTGAGCACTAGTTTGCTGGCAAACTAGGCTCAAAAACTACCGAAATCTTTAAATTATTCTTCCAACACGCGACAATCCGTGGGTGCCCAACGAGCATAAATTGTTGTGTGAGGGTCTGGTAACTTGTTATTGGTGTTAGCAAGTATGACTCTCAGAAAGTCGCCACTGAGTAACTCCACCACACATTGAATATGAGTACCCAGGTACATCGCGTTTTTGAGACGTCCTTCAAAGCAATTCATAGTAGTAGTAGTTGTTGTTACTGTTGGCGGGGAAAGACTCAGGCGAATTTTCTCTGGTCTTACACCTACTACAATATCCTGACCATTAGAATTATCCAGGACTTCTCTAACGGATGGAGATTCAACCACAATATTGATACCAGTCTTGGTGGTAATTTCGAGTGAGTCGGCATCGGACCGTTGCAGACGACCTTTAAATAAATTGGTATCACCGATAAAGTCGGCCACAAAGGTTGTCCGAGGATTTTCATAGATTTCTCTGGGGGAACCAACTTGCTCAATTTTACCTGCACGCATCACAGCGATACGGTCAGAAAGACTCATGGCTTCGTCTTGGTCGTGGGTCACCATCACAAAGGTTAACCCCAGGTCTTGATGGAGATTTGAAAGTTCCACCTGCATCTGTTTGCGTAGCTTGAAATCTAGCGCTCCCAAGGGTTCATCCAACAACAGCACCGCTGGTCGATTAACTAACGCTCGAGCCAATGCCACTCGTTGCTGTTGACCCCCAGACAGTTGAGGGGGATACCGATTCGCCAATCCCTCTAGTTTCACTTGTTTGAGGGCTGCTTTGACTCGTTCCTCAACCTCCAATGAAGGTAGCTTTTTTAGCCGTAGACCGAAGGCAATATTTTCGGATACACTCAGGTGATTGAATAGAGCATAACTTTGAAAGACCGTATTGACAGGTCGGCGGTGTGGTGGAATATGATTCATCGAGCGTCCCTGAATCATTACCTCCCCAGCTGAAGGCATCTCAAATCCTGCTACTAAACGCAAGGTTGTAGTTTTGCCACAGCCAGACGGACCAAGAATGCTAAAAAATTCTCCTTGACGGATACTTAAGTCAACACCACGGACAACAGTATCGGTGTCGAACACTTTAAAAACCTTGCGGAGTTCAACATCAAGTTTAGCTGTAGTCGTAGCAGTCGGACGTGGTTCTTTAACAGTCGTTTGAAACATGGTGGTTATTTCAGCAGTAGTGATGCCCCCAGAGTCATGCATCGTCTGTCTGCATCTGTGCAAAACGGTTTTTCTCCTTGGGTTTATTTTATCCTCCAACCTAAAAATACTCCTGCGGTAGCTAAACGGATCTGCACTGATCCAGTAGCTGAGGTGCGGAAGTAAATTGCTGGGTATTAGGCGTGACTAGGTATTAGGCTAATGGTATGACCTATTAGAACAGGGGCAGATCAGAGCCTCCTTAATCAAGGATGTGGGGCGGCTGTAGCCAAACTGGTGTGGGCAATTAATCGGGCATGTTCCCATTCTGCTCACTACACCCGGTCACCGTAAACCCCATATCCAGTTTTAACCGACAAGCTTGGGGCGTGAGTTCTGTTGTTTAGTTGTCAATTGTCAATCCTTAATTCTTAATTGAAAAGGGGGGCGTATTGGGAATCCAAGCCAATAGGTTACTGCATTGATCAGGTGACTATTCGCCTTAATTGCCCAATCCCGTGTTCTCCAAGTCCCATTCCCCATTCTCAGACCTCTGACGATGACATTAATTCAGCCTTCCTTATCTTCGTATAAAGTATATCGATCTAATTCCCGCACTGTCGGACGTAAATACCAATCTGTAGTGATTATGCTACTGATTAGCCTATTCTTGCTGGGGGGAATTGGTTTCCGTCTAGCCTATTTACAACTAGTTCAAGGGGAACGCAACCGACAGCTGGCAGAAAATAACCGGATTCGTCTGATTCCCAAGCCGCCTATACGGGGCAATATTTTTGACCGTAAGGGAAGAGTATTAGCTAGCTATCGGTTGTCTCACTCGGTATTTGTGTGGCCCTTGGTTCTTAGGCAGGAGCAATGGCCCCAAACTCGTAAACGCTTGTCCCAAATTTTGAAGATACCAGACGCTGAGATTCAAAAGCGTCTGGAACAAGCGGGCTATAACTCTCCTTACCTACTTCGGATTGCCCGTGGTGTTACTCCCGCTCAAGTTACTGCTTTGGCTGAGTACAGCAATGAATTACAGGGGATAGAGGTGGATATTGATGCAGTGCGGTACTATCCCCATGGACAGCTATCGGCTCACGTTCTAGGTTATACTGGAGAGTTAGACTATGAAGAGCTGCAACGGCGTAAACCTGATGGCTACCGCCTCGGTGATGTGGTGGGAAAAATGGGAGTGGAGAAGTCTTATGAGCATCTGCTACGGGGAGAATGGGGCGGTCAGCAAGTAGAAGTTGATGGTGCTGGACGAGTCGTCAGGGTTCTGGGTCAGAAACAGGCAAAAGCGGGTAAACCTATCCATATAAGCATCGATATAGACGTGCAGAAGGCAGCCGAGGCAGCATTAGGCGATCGCAAAGGGGCAGTCGTGGCTATGGACCCCAACACCGGTGCTGTCCTCGCAATGGTTTCTCGTCCAACCTTTGACCCGAATATTTTCTCGACTCGCATCACCTCAGAAACCTGGCGAAAGCTACAAGGCAGAGGGAATCCGTTTATAAACCGGGCAATGCGAGGGTTTCCTCCAGCCAGTACATTTAAGGTAGTCACGGCTTCGGCGGGTATGGAATCTGGTCGGTATTCTCCCAAAACTGTTTTACAGACTTATCCTTACCTGTATGTCGGTGGTCATGCCTTTGGGGAGTGGAATCGAGCCGGATTTGGTCCAATGGGATTTGTGGGTGCTATGGCTTGGAGCAGTAACACCTTCTTTGGTCAAATCGGTCGAGGGGTTGGGGGGAAAACCCTGATTGAATGGGCTCGTAAATATGGCTTTGGTGAAAAAACTGGTATTGAGTTATCTGGGGAATCCCGTGGTTTGATAGTGGATGATGCCTGGAAGCGGAAAAACTACAATTGGGGATGGACCGTTGGAGATACCATAAATATGTCTATTGGTCAAGGGTTTACCCTAGGAACACCCTTACAATCCTCAGTGATGTTTTCTGTAGTTGCCAATGGGGGCTATCGGGTTAAACCGCACTTGCTCAAGAACAATCAGGATGCTATCAAAGGGCGAGTGTCCATCAATATGAAGCCATCAACGATTCAGACCCTGCGCCGAGGATTGCGAGCTGTGGTTACTGGGGGAACAGGAGCGGCATTGAGGGTGCCAGAGTTACCTCCTTCCGCTGGTAAGAGTGGAACAGCAGAGGCTCCTCCTGGAAAAGCTCATGCTTGGTTTGGTGGTTTTGCCCCCTATGATAAACCCGAGATTGCCGTTGTTGCTTTTGTGGAACATTCTGGCGGCGGTGGCGGTTCAGTGGCAGGACCAATTGTGCGCCAGGTGATGGAGGCTTATTTCAAGAATAATAAATGATTCAAACTCTGGTTACTCCTGAGTCGAAAGTGACTAACCAACTCAGGGCTAACGGCTCAAGGTGTTGACATCACCTGAATCCCCTGAGTCGATAACTTGGTCACCCAAAACTCCAAATCTGGGTCAGTAATGTCAATGCTTACTTTCTGTTGAATTTCCTGGGCTTGCTCCTTGGACTCACACAGGGCAAATACCGTCGGACCGGAACCAGACATCATGGTTCCTATGGCACCACTATTCTCAAAGGCTTTCCGTAGTTCCAAGACTTGGGGGTGATTGGGTAACACCACTTTCTCTAAATCATTGCGTAATAGTTTTCCAATCTGTCCTCCATCCTTATTGAGGATTTCCTTAACCATTGGACCACTATGAACACGATTAGCACGGTATTCTAAGTCCTCAGGCTCCCGGATATAGGTTTCCCCAAACTGAGCCCGATAAGTCTGATAAGCCCAAGCAGTAGAAACCATCAGACTGCGGTATTTCCCCAAAACCACATATAGAGAATCCAGTCCCGGTAGGGCAGACAATCGCTCACCTCTCCCCAGAGCTAGAGCGGTGCCACCAGCAAGGCAAAACGGCACATCCGATCCAAGCTGTGCTGCCAATTGTTGTAATTCCGGGTGGGTTAATCCCAATTGCCACAACATATCGATTCCTACTAACACAGCCGCTGCATCCGTCGAACCACCAGCTAGTCCAGCCGCTACAGGAATTCGCTTGTGGATAGTAATTTCCACACCACCCAAGTTAGCAAAACACTCAGGAAACTCCTCCCACATCAAGGCAGCTGCTTTATAAGCGAGGTTGCTTTCATCCGTTGGGACTTGGGGATGATTACAGTGGACTTTAATCTCCTGTGTACCAATGGCACGGATGTCGATTTGATCAGCTAATTCGATGCTTTGGAGAATCATTGCGAGTTCGTGATAACCATCACCCGCATCACCGAGGATTTCCAAATACAGATTGATTTTAGCTGGGGCATTTAGGGAATAAGAATGCATTCTTTATGGTGATCTGCTAACAAGAGGACAACAAAAACCAGGTAATTTCTAGGAAAAGCTGTAAATATATCCGTCCTTCCGGTGAACTCTGATCAAGTTTTTACAGTGGATATTTACAGCTTTCCTCCCCGGAACGATGAAATTGAATGAGTTACTACTACTTCTGGGATTAACTCGACCAAAATCACCAGTTAATAAATTTTTAGCAATATCCCCACTACACCAACCTTTGATTGGCTTGAGAGGATTATGCCTGATGGGATAGCCGTATTTATTTAGTGCGGCTTTTTGTCTTCCTCCTTGACCCTTACAGGTGACTATCAGCGGTTGCAAGGTCAATAGTTCCACAAACTCAACTTCACCGACACATGCTGCATCGATCCAGTGTTGTTTGGGTAGACCCAATCGGGTGCGATTGTACTTAGTTTGAGCGCCGGTGCCAGTGATCACAGGTAAAATACCATTCATTACTTTGACCAATTTGTTTCTGGTCGCATTTACGGCGGCTGAATCTTGAAGAGGCTTTTTAGCTAATGACTTAATCTTCTGGAGTAATCCAGGTTTATTCTTGAGGAAATCCTCGACAGATTTATTTCCTTTCTTTTGGTTACACTTTTGACAGGACAAGCACAAGTTACTCACTCGGTTGCTTCCGCCCTTAGACTTTGGTTTAATATGTTCTATCTGTAGTGGAATATCTTTTTTGCCACAGTAAGTGCATTTCCTACCCCACTTTTCGAGTAGATACTCCCTCACTTCATATCCAGCCAGGGAACCTTGCTGATACTCGATACCACTAATTTCTGGATTAGACATTTTTTGGGGATCAAATTTAACTCGCTCTATCCAGATTTCCGATACTGGAGCGAACTTAATCAAACGTTCTACCCAAGATTGAATCGTTAATATCCGATGCTCCAGACTGGGAGGAAGCCAGTTATCATTGCGTCTACGGTTAATAAATCTGGGTTTTCTGTAGCGAGTATTTCGGCCACGTCTGCTACTTCTTAAGGCTTTCCTGGCTTCTAACTTCTTTTTGATCAAGGAACCTCTGTGTTGTAGCTCCATAGCCCAGATAACTTGATTATCCTGAACTAATGAAAATCCCGTGAACTTACTTCCGGGATCTATTTTTATCTGACATGGTGACAGCAAGGGATGCTCTATCGCCGTTTTCAATATGATAGTAAAAGGATACATCCTGAAAACTGCTGCCTTGCCTTTGTCTAAAAGTTTACGTGCTTTTTTGGGGGATATAGGGTTGAGTGCTTGAAAGTTTGTATCAATTACAAAAACGTAGTTTTGCATTGTTAAATGCCTCAAAATTGGTAATGTGTGCCTTGACAATGTTGTAAGAGCTTTTTAGGCTAGCAGCACATTTTTCCCTCAACTTAACTACTAACGATAGGGCTACAAGCTGGCGTTCACTCGTAGGTATCATCACTCAAACAACGTAGGAAGTTAATCCTGAGTCTGCAACCTAGCTAGTAATTTTCGGGAAACTACCAGAAAATTACAGGGATTTAACTAGGTGATTAGCTAGGGCTATCCATTGAGCAACACTAAGGTCTTCCGCTCGGCCTTGAGGGCTTATTTCTAATTGTTCCAGCAATTGGGTGATGCGATCGCGTTCAATTACAGATTTTAAATTATTGCGCAACATTTTACGTTTGCTGCCAAAGCCCAGTTTCAATAGTGTCTCCAAGCATCTGGGGTCAGAAGCTGGTGGTTCGGCTAGGCTAGGATGTAACCGGACCACAGCTGAATCTACCTTAGGTCGAGGATAGAAGGCCGACCTAGGTACATCGCAAATAAATTCACATTCAGCGAGATACTGCACCCGCACTGATAATGCCCCAAATTGTCTACAACTGGGTTTTGCATATAACCGCTGAGCTACTTCTTTTTGCACCAGCAGCACGATTAAATCAAACCCTGGCACAGCTGGCTGAGTAATGGTACCTAGCAACTTTTCCAGAATCGGACCGGTAATATTATATGGGATATTGGCAACTACTTTATTAGGTTTTTGGAAATTAGAAAATTTAGCTAATAAGGTATCTAAATCCAGGGATAGAAAGTCCCCTTGCAGCAATAAAAAATTATCTATATTACCGAGTTTTTTAACTAATAATCGGCACAAGTCTCGGTCAATTTCTACCGCCACTACAGACTGAACAAAAGGCAGTAACCGCTGGGTAAGAATGCCAGTACCCGGACCAATTTCTAGAATGCGATCGCTTTTTTGTAAATTAGCAGCTGTCACGATTTGGTTCAGTGCCTCCTCGCTACGCAGCCAATGTTGAGCAAATTTTTTACGTGCTTTTATGGTCATTGCCCAATTTTATAGTATTTCTGAATTCGGTACCCAATTGACCACCAAAGCGCGTAATTACCGATTGCTGAAGTAAAATACTGATGCTACTGTACAGGATATCAGAGCAAGTTGGGTTAATCACGTCTAATCGGCATTTATTCCATAAATGTTAGTGTTTAATTAACCACTAACAAGTAACCAATTTCCCTGAATTATCAGTATTAAACCGACGAACAGCAGTTCACAGGTTCATCAATTTATTTCCAGGAAGTTCTGGAACGAACCTTGGTTTTGCCAGGCGTAATTCTTGGCAACACGCTTTAACTTGGCAATATTGCTCCGAGTCGCATCATCCATTGCGTCACTAGTGATTTCCGGTTGTAGACGCAGGTAACGAGAAACTGTTCCATCCTCGGATTCTAAGCTACTCATCAACTCTTTGGTAATATACCGGTGAATGTCAGAAGGAGCATCAAATAGCACTTCAATCAATCGTCCTTGCCATCCCCATTGTCCCAATCCCCAGCCTTTAGCTTTTTCCCAAGGAATGGGGCGGTTGGATGCTCCTGTGCCAATGGAGATGATAGAAATTTCCTCAAGGGAATGATTTAAGCGGATCGCTTCAGCTAATGCACAGCTTGAGGGATTATTCGCCCCAACCCCACCATCAATTGCCGAGTAAGTCTTGCTTTGAGTCTTGAGCTGATGGGCTGGAAAATAGGTGGGGGCAGATGCGGAACAGACACAGGCTTCCCACAAGGGAACATGAAAATAATCTTTGTCTTCACGCCAGCTTTTAAAGATAATCGGCATGCGACTAATGGTGTCGTAGGCTGTGATCAACAGCCGAGGTGAATCGTAGACATCCGACAGCTTGGTCGTTCCAAACTGTTCTTTCATCACCTCAATTAACCCCTGATTGGAGTGTTTAGGAGCAGAAAGACCATACTTAAGGATAACCTTCAGCCGCTTTAGTGAAAAACGGCTGGTGTAGCGGAAAATCCTTTCCCCTTTCTGTTCATAAAGTCTAATCATCTCCCGACTGGGAATGCCAGTGGCAATTCCGGCAGCCAAGATTGAACCAGTGGAAGTACCTGCAATTAAATCAAAATACTTGTTGAGGGGCTGGTTAATATCTTTCTCTAATTCCGCCAAGATTACTGCTGCGATAACGCCCCGAATACCACCGCCATCTAAGCTGAGTATACGAAAAGTCATGATCCCCCTAAAAACCCACGATGTTGAATTATTCCTCCTATCTATTGTGACGGGTTCTAGTCACTTCCAGGGTGATATTACCTCCAAAATCCGGAATGGGTGCACCAGGTTTGCTTAACTGCACCTGGACTTGCTCCACCTGATCGAATTCTAGAATCGCATTAGCGATTTTAACTGCCAATTTTTCGATCAGGGCACATTTTGAGGTTTTAACCAAATCCTTGACAGTATCAATAGTTTGCCGATAATCCATGGTATCCCTAAGGTCATCACTTTCTCCCGCAGGGTTTAGATCTAGCCACATAGTCAGGTCTACTTCAAACCACTGTCCTAGGGTCTGTTCTTCGGGTAGGTAGCCAATGTAGCCGTAGCAGCGAATATTGCTCAGTTTAATACAGTCCATTATCATGTGAAGTTTGCCCTCATGTATCTCCTATCACCAAAGTAAACGATTGCGATTACCGCTACTACTTTGGGCTAATCCCGTTCCAAATCTAATGTTTAAAAATGAGAATTGCTGGAATCTAGTACCAGAATTTTTGTCTCAATTCAACACCTAGCATACAACGATATCTCTTGGTGCCCGTTCACGGTTGTCGGGAAACCCGACCGGGCTCGCACCGCGTCGCAAAAAGCGCGGTGTTGCACCGCTGCCTAAGTCCGCTCCTTAATTAAATTTGTACTCAAGCAATCCATGACCAGGAATTTGTGTTTAACAGTTCTAGTCTGTTCCAGTCTCTAAGGATACTGCTGGAGAAAGGGGTTTCCCGATTTGGGGTTCGGTACCTGTAAGTAGACGCTGGATGTTACTGCGGTGACGGATGATGACATATATGCCAGCAGCAATACCAAATAACTCATAGGCAAGAGGAGCTTTAGTAAGGTACATCAGTAGGGAAACAGCGATCGCACCAGCAATGGAACTGAGAGAGACAATACGAGAAATTGCCAAGACTACTGCAAATACACCTAGGGTTCCTAACCCTACAGGCCAAGACATGGTGAAGATAACACCTATACTGGTCGCAACGGATTTCCCTCCGGTGAAGTTTAGCCAAATGGATTTACTATGACCAAAGATAGCAGCAAACGCAGCCAATGCCACTAACCAGGGTTGCCAGGTTTCAGGCAGTAGGGAAACGTCTGTCAGGGTATAAAAGCCATTGACTAGACTAATAGCAGCTACTCCTTTCAAAGCATCAATCAGCAATACCACCACTGCTGGTCCTTTGCCCACAGTTCTCAATATATTGGTGGCACCGGTTGATCCAGAGCCATGCTCGCGAATATCAATATCTTTAAGCCAGCGTCCTGCTAGGTAACCAGTAGGCAGGGAACCTAATAAATAGGCTGAGATTACTAGTAGCCCACTCCAAGTTAAGTTAAGTACCATTGGTGTCATGTTGAAAATTGTGACAAGATCCCGCAAGAATTACCCGATCACCACCGCGACGGGTAGCTCGGCTGTAACATTGCTAACTGTTTTGATGTAAAGCGCAAGTGGTGGAAACCGCCATCGGACCAACTACATCGATTTTTCAGTTCGCTGAACCTCCCGAGTGGCAGCAGTTTTGCGCCTGTTTTGAAATTAAACCCAGTCAACCAAGTAATTCAATAATCGTCGTAAGTATACATCTGCCGAGGATCAGGTGCAAACGCCAACCATAGGGGGAATTGCAATAATGACAAACTGATCTTATCTTCAGTTTCGTCAACAATGATTAAGGCTAACTGATCCCGCTTGATCAGTCGTTCCGCTTTTTGAACCAGGGCTATTGGATCTTCAAATAGAACAACTCCCCGTTCTGGACCAAAATCACTGCGGGAGATTCCCAGACAGTCCTGTAATCCTCTACGCCATTCTCCCAGTCGTTCTGGGGTGTTGGCCAGCACAAGAGTACTTAGGCGATTGTCATACAGTGTCCGCAACACGGATATAACCGCTGAGGCAATTAAAACATTTTGTAAGCGGCTGCCCATAGTTTGCAACGCACCACGACCACCTTGGGAAAAAAACCACTGAGAAACTTTTTCAGCGTGAATTGGCTCGAAGGTACGACGCAGTTGCCAGGGAGGACCATAATAATCTGGCATTTTGCGATATTGATCCAACAGCTGACGAATCTGTCGGACTTCGTCTTTAAATGCTTGTTCGGAAAATTGTGGGTTGCCTCTGGTCGGGGGTGGTGGGGTTTTTTCTAATTCTGAGCGTGGTACTTCCCTTGGCGGCTGGGAGAGTTCCAGTTGTTCTGCAGCAGCAGCTAGGTCTTGTAAGGAGCCAACCAAATAATCTTTAAAGCCTTGAACCCGAATCGCTAGCTCTTGAGATACACCCGCAAAACTGGTGCGCATTTCTTCACGAATGCGTTCCCGGCGGCGTTCTAGTTGCTCAATAGAAATTTGCAACTTTTGCTTGCGTTGCTCCAGTTCGGTCAGACCTTCAAGTATCATCCGCTCCACAACTGCTTGGGTAGTTCCCAATTCCTTTGAAACCAGTGACTGTTCATGGTTTTGCAGAGTGGCAATTCTGTGTCTCAACTCCTGTTCTTTTTGCTCAAGTTCAGCCACAGTTTGAGCTAAGCTAACCATTTTTTTTGCTTGTTCTGAAGACTCCCCTAGTTGAATTTCACTAACTTTATCATCCCGATTCGGCTCACTCGACTGTGTTGGTTTAGCTTTGTCATGGTCTGATAGGGTCAGAGAAATGGGAGGAAGGTCGGGAGCTTGAGAGTTATCCCTGGGAGTAGCCCTATCTTGATCTGGGAAATTTGACTCCTGTGAATTATCTAATCCCTTTGCTTGGTTATTATCTTGCTCTTGTTCTGGGTTTTGTGGGTCTTCGGAATTCATTTAAACTGGTTTATTAATAACTTATTCACTAACTACGTAACCTCTACTCTATAATTTGAGGTATGTCAGTTATCCTTTAGGTATGCGTTCTTCTAGGCAAGTTCGTAGCAGCTTTGGATCAAATAGAATTGGTAGAAAGTGAATGCTTTTGACTTCTGAAAAATAAAACAAAATCGGTACTGATGTCCAGAAGATTTCCCAATTTTGCCATTCCTGATAAGGAAAACGCCGGATCAGGGTTTCGGAGCGATAAATATCCAAGGCGGTTTCAGTAAATTGCAGGCGTATGGTTACGGCCTGAAACAATAAAAAGAAGCCGAACAACGCCATCGCTAAACTCACCCAGGGTTGTATGAGCACTATTGTCACTGCAGCAATAATCAACACTATAGGCAGTGTATAGCTTGGGGAGAGTTCAACAGTTGATGTCGATTTTGGAGAATAATCAGCAGAAGTCACTTGGCTTAAATCCCGAGCTGATAAAAATGAATCAATATATGAATATAATTTAATTCTAAGCCTATATCCCCAACTTCTTCGATCTTCCCAACTTCTTGTCTGGGATGAAAGTTACCTGATCTTACCTACTACCAGTATCTAGCACATTAATGAGTAAGATTGACCAAAAATTGAGTTAAATCCTTGTACGGAGAGGGGGGGATTCGAACCCCCGATGGCTTTGACACCATAACAGATTTCGAGTCTGCCACCTTAAACCACTCGGACACCCCTCCATGATCTAGTCAAACCGCACCCCAGACTTCATCTGAAATTTGAACACAAAATCCTGGAATTTGTCAAGTCTGCTGTTGAAAACTCAGGCATTGCTGGGTGGTCAATGATGGAATCACTATTAAGGAACATCAATGTCTATCTCAATATCTTCAACAGTAGTCTTAAAACCACCATCCGGTGTCCATTGGATAGCACCATCACGGCCTGTCCAATAGAGGGTCATTTTAGCATTGCGCATTAGCTTCGCCGTGTAGGAATCCACGACATTGGATGATGCGATCGCAATTTTCGGTTGCAGGGCATCCAGAAATTCTGGCCTCAGACTTTTTCCCGACCACCAAAGTACTTGTAGCTCAGGGAAACGGATGGTTTTGGCTAACTGTTTTTGGAAGGCTGGTTTGATATCTCCTAAGAGTAACCAATTTTGGTCAATGATGCGCATCAGTAACACTGGTGGTTCAGTGTTGACTAATTCTATTGAAGTAGAGCCAACAGAGAGTATTTCCCCCAGTGGAATTGGTTGGTAGTTACCCTCCCTAGACGCTATTGCATTAGCGATAGAGTTACGGGTAACAATATTGTTCCAATTTTGAGCCTGAGACAATGGTTGTTGTAAATCAGTGTTATCGTAGAAAGTTTCGATCGGTAAACTACCTAGAACCTGAACCCAACCACTTCTGAGTTGGGGCTGCTTGTCGAGAGCAACTGCCCAATTAATATCATTGATACCTTGCTTTTGCAGAAAAGGCAGCACTGTAAACCTGACTGTATCAGGGTTGCCACTATTTAACAAGGTTACTTGTCCCTGGTCTTGAATCACTAAAATTTGGTTATTTCCTGTAGCTAGCACTGTAACTTGAAACAATTTTGACGCTTGTTGCCATTGGGGCAACACCACCACAGTGACAGCAACTAGACTAATCAGCCACCAACGAGGATGTAACCATTTAATCAAGCAAGCTATACCAATTAGCCCGTAGAGAAATAACAGTTGCCCTAGGGAAATTTTGCCCACCGCTACAGAACTGCTTGGCAACTGATTGAAAAATTGCACTAGTCCCATCAGTCCATGGGTTGGATAATACAGTAACCAAGCCAGGCTACTTCCTGCTGTTGGCCAAATTAGTCCTGCCAAGGCGCTGACAATTCCGCCCAAGGTGATAATAGAAATTAGGGGTGTAGCAATAACACTAACTGGTATAGAGTAGGTGGCAACAACTTGAAAAACATACAGTTGCAGGGGCAGAGTCCAAACTGCTGCTGCAATTGGCACAGCAATTAGGGATGCGATCGCAGGTGGCAACCAATCCAAACGTTTGATAATCTCTGGTGCAGTGATTAGTAATCCAAGGGTGGCCAGAAAGCTCAACTGAAATCCCAAATCCCAGATCCACAAAGGATTAAATAGGAGTAAAAGTGTTGCTGCTAACAAGAGTGACCCTAAAGGCTTCACTTTCCGTGCAGTCACTAAAGCAATTAGGGCACCCACCCCCATCAGAGCCGCCCGCATTACCGATGGCTGCAGTCCAGTTAATGCCACGTATGTTAAAAGTACACTCAAGCTAATACTGAACTGCTTTCCTTTGTTTAAACCCCTGGTAAGGGCTAAGACAAAACCCAACAGCAAAGAGACATGGAATCCAGATGCTGCTAAGGTATAGGCTAACCCAGCCTGAATAAATTGATCGCGGATATCGTAGGGCAAATCAACAGCACGACGCCCCAAAACCATTGAACTGACTAACGGACCTGTGGGAGAGCCTAATAAGCGAACCTGGGAACGGATAATACGTTGTCGCAGTCTCCACCATCCCCAGGGTTTATCAATAGTTTCCTCATCAAAGTTTATTTGACGCCCACTCAAACCAGCAAAAGCCCCTTGACGGGCAAGATAGGCTCCAAAATCAAAGGCTCCCGGATTAGTCACTGGCTTGGGTTTATATAAAACCCCAGTTACGCTAATTATCTGACCTGGGTATAAACCAGTTCCTTGAAGTAATGGCACAGTCACATACAACTTGCCGGTCACGCCTTGACTGACCGCTCCCCCATCTTCGCGACTTTCAATTTCAGTTAACTGAGTAGTTTGTAACCAAAGTTGTGTACGCTGAGTTCGGGTCAGGCGAGGCATACTCTCCACTTTGCCTTCAACTTTAAACAGTTGCTCTGGAGCAATGCTATTGGTTGAGGGGACATATTCGCTAATGTCATTCAGTTCTGGTTGTGGTACCCGCAATTGAAAATAGACCACCGCCAAGGCAGAGATTAGTCCTGCTGCTACCCATAATCTTGGTTTTGGTCCTGTGCGCCAGAACCTAGGGAATGCGATCGCAGCCACTATCCCTGTGACAACCAATCCTGTCACCAAAGCTCTGTACTCTTGCCAGGGAATCTCACCAGTCGGTAAGTTAAGAATCCCTGTAGAAACTAAGCCCAGAATATAAGCAAGACTTACTACTGTACCACTGGCAGGCTTCATCAGATCGATAAACCTAGCTTTAAGCCCAAAACGACATGAAGCAATAGCAGGCAAAGTGCCGTACTTCCTAAGTAGGCATGAACGCTACGCACCAATGCTTTGTTCCCGCCAAAGCCAGTCAAGGCAATCAGCCCATTAGCAGCCAGCAAAATCACTACGATTGATCCTGTCCAAAAGTGGGGGCTTTCCAGAATTGGCTGATACTGCATTACCAGAGACAAAACCCCACCCGTGTAGCCACCTGCGATAAAAATGAACATCCAGGGTGCTATTTTTCGATGATTACTGCGACTCTGTAGTGCTATTTCAGGATCAGATACTACTCTGCCACGCCATCCTGCTATTCCCACAAAGCTACCCATAACCAATACTACAATTCCCATCATCAATGGGTGTCCCCAATGCACCACTGGCTCAGGAAGCCCTAAAATCCTAAATTGGTTAGCGATTGGTTCTAAGAGCTGACTGAAATTTCCCACGGGTTTAAAACTATCCTCTCGATTAAGGTTTACCTAGCTTAAGTAACCATCTTTGTAGCATATTCAGAATTTGATTGGGCAAGAAACTCTCAGTATGCCCAGATAGTGATGTTTAGATTCCTTGACAGTTGTCTAAAACAAGGCAACAGACAATTTCATTCACTCGCAGCTGAACCTGAACAAACGATCACACCATATCTATAGAAGACTGGCTGGATAGATGCTTTGCATGTCCCTGGTTAAAAGGAGACGCAGGGCTTTAGCCCCCAGGGCAAACCCATCTTTTTTTTGACAAATGACTAAGACTATGCATTAAATACTTTGAAGAAAACCTGTAAGGGTATCTCTCCGAGATCCCCATTTGTTAGAGGGCGATGGGGAATATCCGAAACTACGCGAACGAAGGCTTACTAGCTGATTAGTGACAATCAATTTATCACCCACATGCCGCACCCCGCCACTGTCACCACTTTATATTTGATAATGATAATACTTTTTTAAAAAGCTATAGTAATGAACCTATCCCACTATTATCCGAAAACTTGATAGACTGAAAATCAAGTAAT
>WTKN01000285.1 GCA_011524395.1 Moorena sp. SS36440bin_2 | reverse complement strand
CGACTATTCATATGTGGATTAATAAAATTATATTAGTGGGATAGGTTCATAGTAAATAGCTTAGAATTACCCTGGCCAATTCAGAACTGGTATATATCAAAATTAGTATTTACTAATTTTTTTCTCCCGCTAAGGTAGCTTTGGAGTTTTTTTGAGCAATACCTTTACTATAGAAAAGCCAGGTAAAGATGACTAATCCAGCTTCGGTTCCTACTAAATCGTGAAGCATATGAAATAAAGCATTGAAAGTCACTTGTGGATCAGTATAGGGATTCCCTCCAAACTTATCTAGAAGAAACACAAACGTTAAATTGACTCCAACTGAAAAAATTGGGAAGAGAATAATTTTCCAATCTTGCAGTATCTTATAGCCTCGATAGGTCAACACAGCCAAAACTAGAGTAAGTGCAATATAGATAGGAATCTTAAAATTATCGTTACCGGCTTGATAACCTAAAGGGTACAAAATTGAAACAACTAACAGACTGATGGCAAACACAATGTTAATTAAATTGGTAATTATAGTAGTCTTCTGCACTAAACCATCGGCCCACAGCGCAAATGCTGAAATCAAGAAAAAATAAAACATGAAATTCAGCATCGTAAAATCGTTTTGATAATACCAGCATTGGGTGACGTGCCAACCAATTTCTGAAGCGATCGCCACCATCACAAAAGCTAGACCCAGTTGGGACGCAAAAATACTTCTCGATGGCAGTCCTAAGTTTTTTAAACTGTTGTAAAAAATTCTCATCGCCAGAGGGATGATGGCAAAAACCAGAACATGGGTGATAATTAATCCCAGTTTCCAACCATCGACTATACAGGTTCTAGAGGGGTCTGTCGGGGATTCTGCGATTCCAGGCAATGTGGTAAGAATATAGCCAAATCCAGCTAAAGCAATTAAGAAGCAGAGTGCAGTAAACCCTAAGTTAGTAGTAAAAATTTTGCCATCGTTATTTTCTTCAAGAGCTTCCTGGGATTTAGTAAATTGCTTTGAAGACATTCAAACAGCTCCTGCTCATAGACAACTAAAACAAATCGTCGAAATCGCTGGAGGAGTCTCCCCACATGCTGATATCAACTACTAATTATATCACAATAACTATCCTTGGAATCTAATAGTTAATATAACTTTTGTTTGATCATTTATAAATGTTAAGTAACCATCAATTTTATGATGATTGTGTTACATATCTTTGTTAAGATATAGATTGCTTAACAAGTGTGATGGGTCAAGCCCCTGTACTTTAGTCGGGGGATATAAGCGAACAGATGGATTGATTCATCCGTGATGGGGGTCATTAATGTAAGCTAAAACTTTGTGAGTGCTAATCTAGCCAGTGGTTTCAAAAATATACGAATGTGTCCACAAACTTCGCAATCTCAACATCTCTGGAAATTATTGTCTAAGCAATAATGATCTTCGTAATGGGTTTGTTCATTGCTGTTACTATACCTAATGGTTACTAGGAAACTCTATAGTATGAAGCAAAAATTATCCGCAAAATTGACCTTAATCGCCGCTTATTGCATCAGCCTATTTGAGTTTTCTCCCACCGCAGAGGCGTTCACCATCGATCAATGGTCTCTCAAGATTATGCCTTTGGGAGACTCAAACACTCGTGGGAAAGCATTGGATCGAGCCGGATATCGAGATGACCTGTGGGCATTGTTTAAAGATAATGGCTATAGAGTAAATTTTGTGGGTAGCGCTACCTCAGAAAATCCCGAAATAGTTTTAGGGCAAAATAACACATATGTGTTTGACAAAGACCATCAAGGGCATGGGGGATTTGCCATAGCTGGTGTTGGAGCATCCAATGCGTGGTCGGATTTAAACTCCGAAATAGAAGATTGGCTGAAGCAGGCAAGACCGGAGATGGTCTTATTAATGGCTGGAACAAACGACATCCTTTTTCAGGATGAAAGTCCTGAAGATACGGTGAATGAAATGATTTTACTCATTGATAAAATTCTCGCCTGGTCAGATCAGGTATATTTGTTTGTCTTTTCAATTCCCCCGATTAACCCCTCTGCACTGCAGCATGGTACTCTCAAGAGTCAGAAAGCTGATAAATACAATAACCTATTGGCAAATTTGCTGACGGCAGAAAGTTATAAAAACAAGAACATTCGATTTGTTGATAACCGCAATCTATTCACCTCTGATGACATGCTTGAGGATGGTATTCACCTAACCTCAGAGGGTTACAAAAAGTTGGCTCAGGCTTGCTTCAAAATGATGATTGGCATCCCTAGGAGGGAAAAACAATATGATAGTCCTATAGATGTTCCTGTTGAGATCGATATCTATGGTAGTTTATAAAAAATTTTACAGGGTAAGCGCATCATTAAAAAATTGCTAATCCCTTATAGCACCGATCAGTAGCGTGTGCGTAGCACATAAGCTGTTCGCACCTCAAGTAGGCTGCGCGTAGCGCATTAGCTGTAGGGGAAGCTCTTCTGAAAGATTTTGCTAATTGCTGACCATGAGCATAGATACCAAATGGCTTCTCTAGGTCTTCCGGAATTAATTTACGGGGCGATCAAGCTCCTACTTTTTTCCCGTGTGATTCGATGTGGTATTATAAAAAAGTCAGTTTACATAGTTATAAAGCCAGGTTGTTGTGATATTAATTTATGAAAGTTTTTAGGCTTCCTTTCTCACACAATCTGTATCAAGTGCTAATTTTTGCACTCCGATCTCCGCTTATCCGGACTGGGCGGCTTGATCGGGATAGGAATTAGTGATATTCAGATAGCTTAGACTGAATTACCCTAAACTTAGTACAACAATTAAGATGCTAACAGAACAAGACATTGATCAATGCTTGAAGATGCTGGATGGCATCTATACTTTATCCGAACCCGAAAGATTGGAGAGGATTGAAAAATTTGTTAAGTCTACCCTGTCTATTACTCCAGATATCTACAGTCCAAAAAACTTAAAATACTTATTTTCCTATCCTGACCCCATCGGTGTCTTTGCCGATTTCGTGTCTAACTACATTAATTCTAATATTCATACTGAAGAATGTTCGCCAATTTTTACTCGGTGTGAAGTAGAAATGGTAGAAACTCTGTTACCTCTAGTCGGTTATCCTGAAGGGGATGGTATTTTTTATCCGGGTGGTACGTTATCTAATTTGGCATCTGTATTCTTAGCGGTAAAACGAGCAAAAGTTGATTTAAGATAATCAGTAATTCTGGTTTCAGATCATTCTCATTACTCTATTGATAAAGCCGCCATAATTTGTGGAATTAACAATATTATCAAAGTTAAAACAACCACAAAAGGAGTCGTAGATTTAGAACACTTAAGAGAATTAGTCAGCCAAATAAAAGCTGATAATCTCAATCTAATTTACTTTTGCTGTGTGATGGGTTCGACTACTTTGAGAACTTTCGACCCCGTAGAAAAAATCTGGAAAATTTTCCAAGAATTCGCGATTAAACCTTGGATTCATTTTGATGCAGCTTGGGGAGGCGGGGTTTACTTTAGTGAAGATGCAGCGTTTTACAGAAAGCTGAGTAGTTTGTCAGATTCGATTGTATTAGACTTTCATAAATTTATTTCAGCCCCTCTATTATGCTCAGTATTACTGGTGAAAGACAAATCTGTTTTAGTAGATGAAGTAACAGCACTTAATGGTAATTATCTATTTACCAGCAACCAGAATATAAAATATAGTCTCAGCCTCAAGTCTTTACAATGTTCCCGAGAAGCCTATGCTTTTAAGCTCTGGCTAATGTTCAAACATCATGGTCTTGAACACTTTCAAAATTTAATTCAAAAATACTATGAAAATCAGGAAGAATTAATAAACAAACTTTCGGATCGAGTTTTATATGTTGTCGAACCCCAGTATTTTAACGTAGGTTTATGGTTTATTCCTAAAGAAATGGAAGTGAAGGAAACTATCACAGACTACACGGCTGCAGAAATTGAGAAAATTGATCAACTTAATCTCGCTATCTATGATCAGATAGTTAAGGATGGCTTTATGAAAATCAATTCTTATCATTTTAATAATCTTCCTCTATTTATTCGGATTATTGTAGATCATGGAAATCTGACAACAGACATCATTTATGAAATTGTTGCTTATTTATATAAAATTTATGAATCTGTTGGATCAAGCCCTTGTAAAAGTCTAATCTAGAAGTCCAAAATTACAATAATTTACAGGAGGAATACAAAATGGGCAGAGTCAGAAAGCATGAATCGTACACTAACTCAATTATAACACCGATTTATCAAAATACAGCCTACTTTTATGATGATCATGAAACTTATATCAAAGCCTTACATGAAGGATCGATCACAAAAGGCCGCTATGGCAGGTATCATAATCCAAATTGGGAAGAAGTAGAAGGAAGATTAGCCCAACTTGATGAGGCTGAAGATTGTTTACTATTTCCCAGTGGGATGAGTGCTATTTACAGTACTTTAATGGCGTTCGCAAAAGCTCAAAGCTGTTTTGCGACAACTTGCTATTTATATAAAAACACAAGACGTGTTTTTGATAATCTTCAGAAACTTGGGTTCAAAACTTTAATTTTGGATAATTCGAATTTATCTGAGTTGATGATATCACTCGATCAAGTCAGTAAAGATATTAATCTTATCTTCTTGGAAATTCCCTCTAACCCTCATCTTTACCTAGCAGATATTGAAAAAATCAAAAACTTGTTAGAACCTGATACGCTTCTCGTTGTGGATAGTACCTTTGCCAGCCCTTATAATTTTAAACCCTGTTTATGGGGGGCAGATTTAGTAATTCATAGTTGTACTAAATATCTCAATGGCCATGCTGATGTGATCCTGGGAAGTGTTGCTGGGAAAAAAGAAGCGATCGATAAAATTAGAAATTTTAGAAATATCAATGGAGTCATTCCTAGTCCTCGCGATGTGTTTACATTGGGTCAACACTTGAAAACGTTTAAGTTGAGAATGGAGTCTCTCAATACTTCAGGTCAAAAACTGACTGAGTTTTTAAATCAACATCCTTTAGTTTCAAAGGTATATTATTTGGGCTTAGATTCTCATCCTCATCGAGAACTCTCTCAGAAATATTTTACTAATGGATATGGCGGTGTTGTGACCTTTGAACTTAAACTTTCAAAACGTGAGACATCAGAATTCATTGACAATCTGAAAATTCCATATATTGCTTATAACTTTGGTTCAGCAGAAACCTATATCGAACAGCTTGCTCCTTTTACATACTACTATTTATCCGAGGAGGATAGAAAATTATTAAATATTAGAGATAGTCTGATTAGACTCTCCATCGGTTTGAATGATCCAGTCGATAGTATTATTGATGATATCGATTGTAGTCTTGCTCGATATATTGCTACGGAAGTACATTAGAATATCTCGTCATGATTTAAGATTATAGAGAGGATTATTTTTCCGGATATCCAGCATTTATTTGATAAATAGAACATTAATATAGAGGGTTCGGACAATCATCAAAATCAATAGAGACAACCATAAAATATGGTTATCTTGATGAAACCAAGCTAAAAAACTGAGCGGGATAAATCCAAAAAAGAAACCGAGTAGAGCAGAATTGCGAATCACGGCTGTATTGGTCAAACAAATAAAGTATCTATCGAACATAAAAGCAATAGCATTAAAAACAAGAAGTGGAAGTAACCAAAAAACATAGATTTTGATTTCATCAATGATTTCTATATGATTAGTTAAAATTATAAATACAGTATGAGTAAACCCGATGGAAATACCCTAAAAAATTAGGGCGAATAAAACTCCCGTTCCTACTGTCACTCCAACTAAATAAGGTAAGCGATCGCGTTTGCCCTGACCTACAAAATTTCCTGTTAGGGTTTCTGCGGCTAATCCAAAAGCCTCAACAAAAGAGATCGTAAACAAAAACACTTCGATCATTAAGGCATTTTCTGCTAAAATCTGCGTTCCCATTTCCGCACTGATATTGGTAAAAATAACAAGGCTGGCTCGATTGCTTAAAATCTTAATAAAAGTATCTCGATTAACAGCAAAAACGGTTTGAAATCCTGAACCCTGCCAAATGGAATGACTTAACTGCTGAATTTATTGGAATCGAACATCCTGACTGACAAAGAAGATTCCCATGAATAAGGTTAAGTATTGACTCAAACAAGCAGAAAAACCGGCTCCCATACTGCCCCAATGCCATTGAAGAATAGAAAAGTAATCAAAGATAATATTGCCTAAATTGCCAAAGATTGTTATCACTAGCACCTTACCACTCATCTCTTTTCCTAATAACCAACCGATCACGACTAAGTTAAGTTCCACTGCAGGAGCACCCCAAATACGGGCATTAAAATAAGCAATACCAGAAGATTTAACTTCATCAAGAGCATCGAGTATAAGAAACCAAATTTTCTCGATAGGATATTGTAAAATAACAATTAATACACCCAGTACCAACGCTATCAATCCATTGCGTAAACCTACTAATAACATGGCTTCGCGGTCATCTTTGCCTACAGCTTGAGCCGTCGCTCCGGTTGTTCCCATCCGCAAGAAGTGTAAAAGTCGGTAAAGATAGGTAAACAAAACCGTTGCGACTGCAACTCCTGCTAAGTGACGAATTTCTTTCAGATGTCCCAGGAAAGCAACGCTGACCAAGCCCGATAAGGGAATCATGATATTGGAGAGGGTATTAATGACCGCAAGCCTGTAGAAGCGGGGTAGAAGACTGTCTGAGTTTAAGCGGGCAAGTTTCATTAGCTCAACTATCCACTTTATTGGTATTTTTAAGTGTAAATATTAACAAAAATTTCGCTTAATTTTAAAAAAATTATGGAATTTCAAAAATTCCACTTTCTATGAAACACAGGATAGAAATACAACTCATATCAAGAACAATTATGATAGCTGGTCAGCTACCTAAAAAGGGAAGCTAAAAGCCCCGTATCTTTAGAGCGAGTTGCTGATGTTCAGCGAATTTAAAATATAGCGCATGGTCAGAGATTTTGCTAAGGTTTGATAGCTGGCAGGATGACCTAGAAAATATCCCGAGAGATAATATCCGGCAGGTTCATAATGATTTTCAGCAGTTAAAGGAGTCACAAATTAATAAATAACAAAATTTTTGATTATCAAAAATGTATTAATAAAGGATAATTTACAGTTCAGAAAATAATATTTTTTTGTCGATAAATTAACATCAAAAAAATAGTTAAATTTCAAAAAAAATCTATATTTTTTAAATTTGTGTGTGGGATAATAGTCCATACAATATAAAATGGATAGTGTAAAATTTGCATTATATTCAACGACAATCACTCTGGATATTATACAGCTGATTGCAGGACTATTATGATAGTAATTACTATTAAGTTTGTCTTATAATATAGATAATTTAATGATTTTTTCCTAATCATTTACTATGACTTGCTGCTGGGGGCTACTTGTCTCAAACCCCACGGTTTTTATATTAGGTTACATGCTCAAAAATGATTGGATTTAATTTAAGTTTCCAGGATGTGGTTCAAGAATTGCTATGTTTCTATCCTCACAAATGGCTCGATTATCTTAAAGGGATGAGAGCTGCTTCCCTTCTCCAGTATACTTGATAGGCGACTTGTCTCCCTTCCAGCAAGTAAGAAATAACCAGTAAAACAAGTAACCAATTAACAAGTCACAAGTAACGATTTTCATGGTTTACCAAAGATGTCTCCACCAAGGAATAGGCTTAACATCAGGAAAATCGATTTTATTGCGGATTTCATCAATATCCCATCCAGTCAATTCAGCTAAGGTTTGAGCTTCCTGTTTCAATCGTCGATTTAAGGATTGTTGATAGTCAACTCCTGCGCTACAGCTCATTTTCCCAGTAAAGGGATGACGAAGGATATATCGTCCCTGAAACAATTCACGATTGGAAGTTTCCTGGAACATCAAATCTTCTGGGAACGTATCACGGGTATACCGAACATGGAGGCGAGTGATATAAACATTATTAGATCTTCGTGAAACATTATTAGATCTTCCTGAGTTTAGCCAAAAGACACCTGATTTCCGGAGTTCTTCCGAATTGAGGGGGTTAGCTGAACATGGGTCACAACTAGCCATATCCCAAGCATATTCAAGAAAAGCTACTTTTTTCCCTTCACCCTCGTAAGCAGTTTGGAACATAGCAGTGTAGAAATCACCAAACTCTGTTTTGACGAATACCGGAATTTCAGTATTAGAAGGAATCTTTACCGTGCGGTAGTTTGTAATTTCAGCCTGACCTCGGGGTGATAACACATAGACAATCAGGTCTTGCTCACCCGTAGCATTCATCATCCCTAAGCGAATGGGCAGCATAAATCGGGGAGACTCGTAAGCCATCTGGAGGGGTCGCAACCGTTGGTAGCCAGTTTTGTCAAATTCGTCCAGATTCACTTTGGCAACGAAAAATTTCATATCGGCGCGGATGTAGGGTCGCAATAACCGATTTGCTCCCCGTGGAATTTTGTAACCGTTGCTTCTGAGCCAGGTTTCTAAACCTCTAGAGTCCTTAGCACTGAGGATAAGAATGTTATATTCTCCAACTGAGAAGCGCTCCTCTACCGTGACACCTAAACTACGATCATAAGCATCCGCTGCCCTTGTGCCACCTGGACGACCTAGGTCTGCTGGCGCACTTTCGAGATACCTTCGGTTATCGGCACAGGGGTTTGGGTCAAAATATTCCACTAGTCGAGGTGCACTAAACTGATCGAGGCGTTCAATAATTTTAGAGTCACCTACATTCACCTGTTCTCGCTGAAGCACCACAGGAACTGGCACAACCATAGCAAAGTCTTTTACATCCCCTTGATAGTCATTTGCCATGGTTAAAACAGTGCGATCGCCATCCCGAGCAATTATCACTTGAGACGTCTGGTTATATAGTTTACTATCAGCTTTGGCGACATAAAACCCACAAAAACCCCAGGCTTTTTGAGCCAAGCCTAAACTCACTAAAGCCGTTATAATAATAGTACTTATAACCCGAATAATTTTCATTTCTATTTATTTTTTTGTCTTTAACTTAAGTTACTTAACGTCATGCAATAGAGTCACTATCATGCCAGGAAAATCTCGTAGATGACCAGATAAAATCTAAAATTACGCTCAAAGGGGATAAGACAAACAACGCCCAGAAAATAGCAGTAGGTATGAAGAATTGATTGCGCAATATAAAAGTTACTAACGCAATACACACCGCCCAGAGCAATCGACTAATCGGTGCATTGGGGATTGAGCGAGGGTCGGTTAGCATAAATAGGGCAAACAGTAACAAAGACCCACTCATCAACCGATGGCAAAATACATCCCAACTCCAGCCAAGCCAGAGATTTCTAATCCCTTCTAAAACGGCATAAGCACCCAAAAACGCTGCTGTTGTATCCCATCGTCCTACCCGTTTTAACACCATACTCCCAGTGCCCGCAAATAATAGACCATACCAACTATCATCCCCCCACTGTCCGGGAGAAACCCAAGCATCATTGGTTAGGATAAGAACAGCAATAATGCCGAAATTGGCTGGATTAAAAAAATGCTTGCCCTCAACTCGGAAAATAAATTTACTCAAAATTCCTAGGGAGCCAGCTAAAACCATAGTACTATAGTTATCAGC
>WTKN01000432.1 GCA_011524395.1 Moorena sp. SS36440bin_2 | reverse complement strand
GAGCAATTTATCTGGCTGCTGCTGTAATTTGGCTTAATTGATGACACGCCCTAGGAACTAGGTCAGCAGTCAGCAGTTAGCTTGAAATAAATCTATGTGATGAGGTAGAATGGTGAATCAGTTTATGCTAGCAGCATTTAAAGAGGCTGAGATGGGTTTCCAAGAGGGAGGAATACCGATCGGTTCAGTTGTGGTTAAGGGTGGTGAAATTGTAGGGCGTGGACACAACAGGAGAGTCCAAAAAGGTAGTGCAATCCTTCATGGCGAAATGGATGCTCTTGAGGATGTTGGCTCTCAACCTGCTTCTTTTTATCAAGATGTCGTTTTGTACACTACTTTATCCCCATGCAGTATGTGTACTGGCGCTATTTTGTTGTACAAGATCCCTCATGTTGTGATTGGGGAAAACAAAACTTTCTTAGGTGAGGAAGAATTACTCCGTTCTAGAGGTGTGATTGTTGAGGTTTTAAATGACGATAGTTGCTATCAATTAATGCAAGACTTTATTCTGAACAACTCTAAACTTTGGAATGAGGATATTGGTGTTGTTTAAGCATTAAGCCGTTGGCTGGAAGCAAAGCTTATAACATATTTCTTTTCCCTACTCCCTACTCCCTACTCCCTACTCCCTACTCCCTACTCCCTACTCCCTATTCCCTATTCCCTATTCCCTACTCCCTACTCCCTACTCCCTGTTCCCTGTTCCCTGTTCCCTTTTTACTTTTATAAAACCACCTTTAATACCACGGTTTGGATCGCGAAGTTGGATATTATCTTCTATTTCAAAGGCACAAGGTAGTTTAGCAGACCAGCATAGCTCATGGTCTTCTGGAGAGATATCTGGTGGAGACAAATAATTAATACCATTAACTTGTTTTTTTTCTAAATATGACGTCATCATTTGGGGAGGGAGAATCAGTCGATAGGACATTTTTTGATTTAGAACAATAGCTAAGGTGATAACCGCTAATGCTAAATAACTAGTTATCCTAAAATATGGAGGAATTATCCATGATTTTGATGGCTGTATTTTTTTTGTAATCAGGAAATTAAAATTGCCAATTTTTTTATGAAAAACTATAGTAATATATAAACCAGGTATAAGAATTAAATATCCTATTCCAAATCTGATTACGGGAGCATAGAGCATCAGAAATACCGTTCCCGAAATAGCTAACCCTAATACCCACATCAAACTCCAGAGGCGATGAGTGATTGATGTTCGGAGAATAGAGATAGTCAAGAAAATTGAAATTAAAATTATTACAGTAGCGATTTGATTTAGACTACTATTAATCAACCAAATCCCAAATAACCAAAGCCAGGGAGGAATATTTGGTGGAGCTGAGTCAAACCAAATTCCCCAAACTTGAGTGTTTTCAGCAACTGCTTTAGCTTCTTCTGCTGTCCAAGACCAGGGTAAATCCAGACATAGGAATGATGAGGGAAAAAGTGGGCAACCAGAGGTGACGATATTGACAGCGAACATGGGTGATAAGAGTAAACTAGTGATGACAGCACCTATCACTAGTCGTTTTATACAAAACTTACTGAAAACACTATAAAAAATAACTGATATTAATAATATAGGTAGACAAGTAAGCTTTATAGTTACAGCTCCAGCTGCTAAAATTAGTGGGATAAATGGATCGTAAAATTTATTCTTAAATTTCTTTTTAAAACTATAACTTTCATCCTGAGTTACGGATGATGAGCGATGGTGAGCAATGATTAACATTGCCCAAGCGATGATTACGGTCAGCAAAATTACTGGGATATCTGGCGATGGAGAGACCAGAATATCTGACATCAAACTCGATAGAGCTAGGAGAGGGAGTAGAATTAATGAGCAGATGACGATAAACCAGTCACTGAGCTTTGCTTGATTGGTGAATAGTTGAGCGAGAGCAATCAGAAAGTGTACTATTGCCAGAAGAAAGGCAAAGCCATTGGTGATGGCACTAACTTGAGCATCGAAAATTGGAGGGTTAAAGGGAGCAGCGAGAGCAAACCACGATGAGGTAAAACCAAGCTGCTGAATGAGCAGGGCGATACCTGGCACTGCTCCATACTCGGACAACCATCGGATGGCTCCATAGTGATAGAGACCTGTGTCAAGCCAAGTTACTTGTCGGCTGGTGAATGCTGCGACACCAAATTCTAAGGTCAACAATCCCAAGGCTAGGTTGGGAAACACCATGAACAATAGATTAGTAATTTCATCCCGGGTAGGTTGTGATGTCAGAGACAATAAACTCAGACTAGCAGCGGTACACCAGCCTACCCAGGAATTGAGGGGAAATACTAAGGAGGTTGCTAGCAGTGCAATGGACAGCACAACGATGCCCAACCACACTGCTGCAATAATGCGATCGCTAACTCGTTTAAAAGAATCCGCTTGCAGTACATTCAGTACAGCAGTTCCGATCAAGTAGCAAGGAATAAGTAGAAAATTCCAAGTCGTGATGAAGTAGAACATGTCAATAGCCTATACAGGCTGAAAAACTGAGTCCTCTACTGAATCCTGTTTTTGCTTTAACTCTTCTGTAGTAAATTCTTCATAGTAAGACCGTTCAGTATTTACCTCCCACAGATCATGGTTTTCTCCCAGTAAATTTTTAACTGCTAACATTCCTGTTAACATCGAATGGTCTTGATTGTTGTAGCGATGCATCCCATTACGTCCAATGGTTTGTAGATTATCAAAATCTGCTAAAAAATCTTGAATCACTTGTAAATGCTGACGATAATCACGGTCGTAAACTGGGTAAGCTTTAGGTTGGCGCAACACAGTACCATCTTCTACAGCCTTGGCATCAGCCAGACCTAAACTCGCCACTTCACGGGTAGCTAAATCCAGCAATTTGCTCTCAGATAGATTCCAGATTTCATCTCCCTCATTACAGAAGTATTCTAAACCCAGACAGGTCTTGTTAGGATCCGATACCATTTTTGGACTCCAATTCTTAAAGTTTTGGATGCGACCCACTTTTACTTCTGGACTATGGATATAAATCCACTGATCAGGAAATAAATCTTTAGCATCAATAATGAGCGCTACAATAATAAACGCTCGATAAGATAGGGATTTTGCTGCTTCGATTACCGCTGGTGGGGGAGGTGGATCGAGTTTTTTAACCAGTGCTGTCACTGGCATACTAGAGATGAAATGGTCTCCAGAGATACTGATAGTTTTTTCATCCTGCAAAGCAGTAATGCTTTTGATATGATTACCCTCTCGTTGAATACTAGTGACGACAGTATTCAGTCTTACCTGACCACCTTTATTATCTACTGCTTGCTGAAATTTTTCCCACATCATCCCTGGTCCAAGTATGGGGTAATCAAATTCCTTAATCAAGCTTTTGCTATTTTGACTTCCGAACAAAGCATTGATAATGGCTTGTTTTAGAGATAATTTTTGAATACGCTGTGCTGCCCATTCTGCTTGAATTTTATCGCAGGGTATGCCCCAGACTTTCTCCGTATACGTTTTAAAAAATAGTCTGTATAGGCGACGACCAAAGCGATCGCTTACCCACTCTTCAAAAGTTTCAGGTTCATGCCAAGGTTGCAATTTTGCCTTGATTTTTGCCTTGAAGTAGCTGAGCAAAATAATCAGACTGTTAATGATGCCTAGATTCGATAGGGTGTTAAAAATTGAGAGGGGATAGTCGTAGAATTTTCCCTGGTAATAAATGCGTGACATGCGGGGAACTTTGATAAAATCTTCCCCTAAAACCTCTTGCCAACGTTGATGCGCTGCTTCTACTTTGGTATAGAAGCGATGACCACCAATATCGAAGCGATAGCCTTTGTAGACTTCGGTGCGAGCAATACCACCGACTTTATTGGATTTTTCTAAAACGATAGGTTTAATGCCTTGTTTAACCAGGTCATAGGCAGCAGTAAGACCAGCCGGTCCTGCCCCTGTAATCACTACGGGATAATGTTCCATTGATTAAAAATACTGCGTCAGTGGTGAGTGCGTTAGTGGTCAGTTATTAGTAGGATAATATCGATTTTTATTCCATAGCGATCGCAATTATAAGTTAATCATAAAAATAAAACAGTTATGATAAACTGTTATGGTTTAATTTTTTAAATTAAATTCAGTAATATAGCGTTTATAGGACTCATGAGGTAAACAGAATTGACTATTGGCTATTGCCTCTGGGAGCATGTCAATTTTGTTAATCCCTGATTTAGATCCCCCTAAATACCCCTTAATAAGGGGGACTTTTGAATCTAATTCCCCCCTTTTTTAAGGGGGGCTAGGGGGGATCTATTTACCTAATTACAAAGGTGACATGCTCCCCTTACCTCTTCTCTCTTACCTGCTCCCTGCTCCCTGCTCCCTAAAACCTAAATATTTGTACCTCAAAAGTCGTAAATTGCTATTATAATTATGCTTTAATACTGATTAAAACCTGATAACTTATGCAAGTCTATCAGAGGTTTTAGATACTTTTTAAACCAATGACGAACTATACCAATTGCAAACGCAAGTCCGCTGTAAAAGTAATACAGCCAGTGCCATGGAACGGTTCCTATAGTGAATAGTAGACCACGCTTTTGATAAAAGAATTGGTAGACAGATCTGTTGAGTATTAGCAGGGCGAGACTAAACACACAGGTAGCAATAGCAATCAGAGCACTAGACCACCAATAAGCTGTAACTAAAGCACCTAGTAGAGCATAGACTAACACCACACTAATACGACTAGATAGTTTTAGGTTCAAGTCACTGATAAACTCACGACAGTTTTCTGGACTTGCGTCGCGAACCTTAAGAATTATGGCAGTCCAGGGCAAGGCGCGGTAGAAAAAGTCAGCTCTAAGCAGAGAAATTATGCCCCAGCACTTGAGATGTTTCACCCGTAGAGTCTTACACAGCTTAATTCTGTAACCTTTTTCTTTGAGTCGATAGCCTAACTCAATGTCTTCAATACAAGGTTGACGATAATTTTCCTCAAAGCCACCCATGGCAAGAAAGATGTCACGACGGATTGCGCCACAGGCACCCCAAAAGGTAGATGCTTCTTCAGATGCAGTTTGGTGAGTGTAGTGATGGAGTAAATTTTTGTACTGGGAAAGGAAATTAGCAGCACCGGGAGCATCGTCATAAGAACCAATTAAAGCGGTTAAATTAGGTTCATTGTTAAAGATTTTCACCACTTGACCAATAGTATCCGGATAGATTGCGACATCAGCATCTATAAAAAACAGGATATCGCTCTGTGCTTCTTTCGCTCCCAGATTTCGGGCTTTAGCGGGACCCCCTGCTGTAGGCAATCGAATTACCGTGGCTCCAAAATTTTCGGCTAGACGCCATGAGCCATCAGTATCGCCGTCAGCTACTACAATCACTTGATCGGGAGGGGGTTCAGCTTGAGATAGTCTGGCAAGACATTGGTGAAAGTCTTCGCCTCCGTTGTATACGGGGATGATGACGGAGATAGTGAGTTTAGCAGAGTCAACCATTCTTTAGAGAATTTACCTTCAATTACTGATTGATATTTTGAGATTAAATTCTTACTCTGCATCTCAATAATACCCTCAAATATTATAACATTATTTGAGCAAAAAATATCAGTTTATAATAAATTCAACTAACTTATTGATGGGCTTTAACAAAACTACCGAATAATCACCAATAGAGATTTTATTTTCAAAAAGTCCTGAATTGACTGAGTAACTCTGTACTTGTAATAGAGGTTGTGTCTATAGGTTGAGCAGTCAGCAATCCGCTATCAGCAGTCAGCGGATAATCCTATTTGATATAGCTAAATGCTGATAGCTAAATTAAAAGCTCAGTTTATCCCTGTGGAAAGTATAACTATAAAATTTAAATCACCAAATGTCGGTTGTTAAAACAGTTAATAGCTTACCACTGGTTTCAGTGATTATCCCTGCTTATAATACAGAGCAGTTTATTGAAATTACATTACAGTCTGTTCTTTCTCAGACCTATAAAAACCTGGAAGTGATAGTGGTAGATGACGGTTCTCAAGACCGCACAGCTGAAATTGTTCAATCTATTGCGGAGGAAGATCAACGTGTTATTTTACTACAACAACCAAATTTAGGGGTGGCTGCTGCTCGTAATTTAGGGATTAAAAACGCGAAGGGAGAATATATTGCTCCCCTGGATGCTGATGATATTTGGTATCCGCAAAATTTAGAAAAGCAAGTTCAACGCTTCTTGGCAACCGATCCAGCGGTAGGGTTAGTTTATGCTTGGTCGGCGGATATTGATGCCGAAAATTCACTGACTGGAGATTTCCGTGCCTCAACTATAGAGGGAAAAGTTTATAAAACTTTGGTATGTCATAATTTTTTAGGCAATGCTAGTGCATCTGTGATTCGCGCCTCTTGTTTTGAAACCGTCGGTGGCTACAACTGTCAATTGAAAGCACAACAGGCTCAAGGGTGTGAGGATTGGGAGCTCTATCTGCGAATTTCAGAACATTATGAATTTGCTGTTGTGCCGGAATTTATGATTGGCTATCGCAAAATTGTTAGTAGTATGTCTCGCGACTACAGCCAAATGGCTAAGTCTCATGGTTTGATGCTACGTGACGTTCAACAACGGCATCCAGAGATTCCAGGAGCACTTTATCGATTGTCTAAGAGTAGTTTTTATATGTATTTGGCACGACAAAGTAGTCAGTGTAGTAGCGATCGCAGTACATTATTTTGGCTATCTCAAGCTTTGAAAGCGGATTTTATTACCCCTATTTTTCGTTATGGGTTGTATATCTTGTTCATTAAAAGCGTATTTAGAATGATCACTAAGCTTAAATCTGATAATTATGTTAATAAACCGGGTTTATCAGTCAGTTATGCGGATTTAACGAAACGCAGAGGTAGTCTATATTTCAAGCTCTTGCTTGGAAAATTATTACACCGTTCACTGCTGATGATATAAGAGATTTTTGGTTATGCTTTATCCAATCAAAGTAGTGGACATTGAGTTGAGCCGCCCCCTGACTACTCTTGATGGTTTGGATGGCTATATGGCAGTGCAAGGACTGCTTCGCTTCCATGGTGCGCCCATTGGATATGTTAAAGCACCGATTACTAATGGTCACTGCACAGCACAAACCTTAAGTAAACGTATTCTGGAAGACCATAGCGAGACGATTATCAATCGTCTTTTGTACAATGGATTATCCTTACCCCTCGGACGGGAAAGCTTGTGTCTTGAGGATTTGTTTGATGTGCCACCACCGGAGTATAAGGGCAAGTTGCCGTTAGTAACGGTTGCGGTTTGTACTCGCGATCGCACTCCTAATCTTTCTCTATGTTTAGATGCTATCAAGCAACTCGATTATCCTTACTTAGATATTATAGTTGTTGATAATGCTCCTACTAATGAGAGCACAAAGAAACTAGTAGAAACTTATGCTAATATTCGTTATATCTGTGAACCTCGTCCGGGTTTAGATTGGGCGAGAAACAGAGCTGTTCTTGAAGCTAAAGGAGACATTATTGCCTATACTGATGATGATGTAGTAGTTGATTCAGCATGGGCAAAAGCATTAGCCTTAGTGTTTATTAAACATCCTGACGTTATGGCAGTGACTGGGTTAGTTGTGCCTTATGAATTGGAAACCGAAACACAAGTGCTGTTTGAAATGTATGGTGGCTTCGGGCGAGGCATGAGGCGTAAATGGTATCAGGTTAATCGAGGCAACAAAATCCATTGGAGACTCCTAGGTACTGGAGAATTCGGTACAGGGGCAAACATGGCTTATCGCCGCTCAGTCTTTGATGATATTGGTTTCTTTGACCCTGCCTTGGATGTGGGTACTGTCACTAATGGTGGTGGTGATTTAGAAATGTTTTTCCGGGTGCTTAAGGAAGGACATACTCTGGTCTATGAGCCTAGTGCCATAGTGCGCCATCGACATCGACGGAATTATGCTCAGTTACGTACGCAAATTACTAATAACAGTATTGGTCTGTTTTCTTACGCTATCCGTAGCGTCTTTGCCTATCCAGAAGAGTTTCTGTCTTTCTTATTGCTTTTGCTCTGGTGGATAGTTTATTGGAATTTAAGACGTTTGTGTCTTGATTTCAAAAACCCCACTCGCTTCCCACGGGATTTAATTCTGGCTGAATTCAAAGGCTGCTTCACTGGTTTAACTCGCTATCACAAAGCTCGCCACACGGCTGCTGAGATTACTCAATCTTTCGGTAACCAAGAACGAGAAACAGAAGTTGATATAAATAGTGTTCCCTACCCGATTTTTTCTGACCCTATCTTTCCTGCTCTGACTAAGGAAGAAATACCAAAGATTAAAACCAATCCAGGTATGGCAGTGCGCACTGTCGATATACGGGAACCTTTACAGGCATTAACTGATGTAAAAGAGTATTCATCAGTACGAGTCTTTGTGAAATGGCATGATCACCTTTTAGGTAGCGTTGATATTGCTAACCCTGATCGAGGGATTAGCAAGAATCGCTTAATTGAAGTTATTGTCAATCAGTTTGGTCATAAGCTGCTGCAAGTAGACGTTAAATTCAGTAGGGATTACTATCATAATCAAGCACTATCTATTTTAAGTAATCACTATAAATCCAAGGATAAAGAGACTGATTTACTAACCTCTTTACCAAATACTATACCAGTTTCTATTATCATCGCTACCTATGACCGACCCCAAGATTTGCGGAAGTGTTTGTCGAGCCTAGTTGCCCAAGAGTCTACTCGACAATTGGAAATTATTGTAGTTGATAATCATCCCGCTTCTGGTTGGACTCCACCAGTGGTTGCGGAGTTTCCTGATGTTATTTTAGTTAGTGAATCCCGTCAGGGATCAGCTTATGCTCGCAATGTTGGCGTTGTTGCTAGTACCGGCGATATCGTGGTTACGATAGATGATGATGTTACTGTACCACCAGATTGCTTAGAAAAGCTGATCGCTCCTTTTGCTAGACCGGATGTAATGATTGTCACAGGTAATGTTTTGCCCTTACAGTTGGAAAGCAATGCCCAGCAGTGTTTTGAAAATTATGGCGGCTTGGGACGAGGCTTTGAACAGGTGGAGGTTAACGGAGATTGGTTTGAATCCTTTTTCTACAAGCCTGTACCAACTTGGACCTTAGGAGCAACGGCTAATGTTGCTTTTCGTAGCAGTATCTTTCGCCATCCCAAGATTGGGCTGATGAACGAAGTCCTCGGTGCTGGTATGCCTTCAGGAGTTGGTGAAGATACTTACTTATTTTATAAAGTACTTAAAGCTGGGTACACCCTGGTCTATGAGCCAAACGCTTATGTCTGGCATAAGCATCGCACTGAAATGACAGCGCTACATCGTCAGCTTTACAACTACAGTAAAGGTCATGTTGCTTACAATCTCACCACATTACTAGAAGATGGGGATTGGCGAGGATTGGTGCAAATAGTGCTGGGATTGCCACTTGCTCATCTATGGCGCATCTTTGAACGGCTAAAAGGTTCAAGCAATTATCCGATCTCCCTAATCTGCTTGGAAATTACAGGTAATCTCGCTGGAGTTTGGTCTTTGTGGCAATCTCATCTACGGGTTAAACGTGAAGGTCGTATAGCAATGGGAACAGGGAGTAGGGGGTAGGGAATAGGGAACAGGGAACAGGGAACGGGGAACAGGGAACAGGGAACAGGGAGTAGGGAGTAGGCAAGAGGCAAGAGGCAAGAGGCAAGAGGCAAGAGGCAA
>WTKN01000134.1 GCA_011524395.1 Moorena sp. SS36440bin_2 | reverse complement strand
GTAATAATATTGTCATATAAGAAAGAAGAAATTGACGAATAAAGGGAAAATATAGCTAACGCTCCAGATTATTGTTGAAGTTGTCAGAAAAAGAGTTTAATATGAAACTGTTAGCAAATCTGACACACAAATATTGGGGGTAGAAGCAATGAAAAAAATAACATTTGCTTTGGCGGCAGCGTTAACATTTGGGGGAATTGGTACCGTAGCAACTACAGCATCAGCAGAATCAAACGGTTTAGATAAAGACTGTTCTGATTTTAAAGGTAAGCCATACCAAGAAGTAGTAGACTACTGGAATTCAAAAGGTTACACAGCAACAAATGATCCTGAGAGATTAGATGGCTGGGGTAACAAGGTAGACGATGGTATTCCTTGTGAAGCTCCATCTGACTATGATACTTCTAAGATTAACGGTATTGGTAAGAAAGAAGAAGCTACTTCAGAGGAAACAACTAAAGAAGAGACTACTACAGAACAAACTACTGAAGAGCAACCTGCAAAAGAAGAAACTGCTACTAAAGAAGACAATTCTTCTTCAGAACAAAAATCTACTTCTGACAGAAAAGAAGGCGAAGAGCTTCCTGAAACAGCAAGTAATAATCCACTTGGTGTAGCAGCTGGTTTAGCTGTTGCGGCTGCTGGTGTGGTAGTATTTACTCGTCGTAAAAATTCAAAAGCATAATATAATGGATATATAAAATAAAAGGGGCGGGATTATTCCTGTCTCTTTTTTATAGAGGTGCAGTTATATGAGAATATTAGGCATTTGTCTATTTGTGATAGGCATTTCCCTAGCTGGTTATTCATTCTTTGAGTGGAACTTAGGAAGATCATCTTCAGAGACTTTATCTCAGAAGGAAATAAACCATTATGAAGTAAAAGAAAAAGAAGATGTAGGTCAACAAAGTACTGAAGTAAACCAAGAAGATTCAACTAGCAACGTGAATCTAGAAGAAGTGGATATGAAGTCTCCAGAGAAAATGGAAGATTATAATTACAATAAAGGTCAAAAAGTAGCGAATCTTGTTATTCCTAAACTCGAATTAAAATACTCAGTGTATTGGGGAACAGATGCTGATACCTTGAAAAGAGGCGTAGGGATGTTTGTTAGTGATTTAACTACTACTCCAAAAGGAATGGGACACACAGTATTAAGTGGGCACCGCGACACCGTATTTACAAGGCTAGGTGAACTTAAAACAGGTGACAATCTAATTGTAGAATTTGATAATAAGCTTTATGAATATCAAATTAAAAAGATTTGGATTACACATAAAGAAGATCGGACAGTAATTGTTCCTAAAGACAAGCCTATGCTTACATTAACAACTTGTTATCCATTTGATATGATTGGAAAAGCGCCTGATCGCTACATTATTCAAGCTGAAATGATAAATAACTAAAAGCGACTTACCATTAATAGGTATGTCGCTTTTTATTTTATTCATCTAGTTATTAACTTTGATGAAGTTGAGTCCAATCAGTAATTAACTTGCCATCTATAACATCATTGGAAGTAATAATTAATGTCTTAAACTTATCTACTTTTTCAGCAAACCCCATTCCGTTGAGAAATAGCCACTTATGAATGGTATCTGGGTGTAATTTAGAATCCTGATTTAACGCTGTTGCTACTATGTAGCTACTGAAGTAGGAGATGAGTAGATTGTGGTGTATACGGTAAATGAAACAATTTTCATCTGAAAAAAGATGCCAATAGGCATCCCTTTTAGCTTTAATTATAATAAAATGTTTGATTAAACAGATTCTATCACACAAAATTGTTTGTCCTAAGGCAGTTAATGAGTAGAAGATTACATGTATTAAGATAGACTTTTTTAGTTAACTTGAATATATTAATTAGATAAGTTCATGTAGAAGGCTTATAGAATCTCTCTCTTATCTATTTCTTTATCAGCTTTTAAATTTTTCTCCCTCTTTCCTAATTCGCTATTTCTGTAACCAAATATAAAGTAAACAATAAGACCAATCACCAACCAGATTCCGAATCCAATCCAAGTGGTCACCGGTAAATTAAACATAAGGTAGCCACAAAATAACATAGAGATAATAGGGATAAACGGAACAAATGGGACTTTGAAAGCGCGTGGTAGTTCAGGTTGTGTTTTACGCAAAACCAATACGCCTACTGAAACAACCAAGTACGCAAAGAGTGTTCCGATATTAACTAGTTCAGCTAATCTATGTAAAGGAATGAATCCAACAAAAATTGCAACTAAGATTCCTGTAATCCACGTATTTATAATAGGAGATTTCTTAACTGAATCGACTTTGGACATTGTTTTAGGCAATAAGCCATCCCGACTCATAGCAAAAAACAAACGTGTTTGTGCGTATAAAAGTACAAGTAACACTGTAGTCATTCCCGTCAAAGCTCCTACCGAAATAAGGCCTGCTACCCAGTCTTGGTGAATATAGCTTAAAGCAAAAGCTACCGGGTTTTTCACATTTAATTCAGTAAAGGGAACAATGCCTGTTAGAATGAAGGAAACAATAATATATAAGATCGTACATATAGTAAGGGAAGAAATAATCCCGATAGGCATATTGCGCTGAGGATTTTTTACTTCTTCGGCTGCAGAAGCTATAGAATCAAAGCCAAGGTAAGCAAAAAAGACAGATGCAGCACCTGCTGTTACCCCAGAGAAACCAAATGGCATAAATGGTGTCCAGTTTCCCGGTTTTACATACCATATTCCGATGACGATGAATAAAAGAACAACAGCAATCTTAATCACAACCATGATATTATTTGCACGTGTAGATTCACGTAAACCACGAGAGAGCAGAAAGGTAATAACTAAAACAGCAGTAATAGCTGGAACGTCAATAAAGGTACCTTTTCCAGGATCGTAAGCACTTGTTATAGCAAGTGGTAATTTCAATCCGAACCCACTTAATAATCCTTGAAAATAACCTGACCATCCACTAGCAACCGCTGAAGCTGCAAGTCCATATTCCAACAGTAATGCCCAACCAAGAATCCAGGCCATCACTTCACCAAAAGTAACATAACTGTAGGTGTAAGCGCTACCAGAAACAGGGATAGAAGAAGCAAACTCTGAATAACATAGCGCAGCAAATATACAGGCAAGTCCTGAAAAGATAAACGAAAGCACAAGAGCCGGTCCTGCGTGTTCTGCGGCGGCTACTCCTGTCAAAACAAAAATTCCTGTGCCAATAATGCAGCCAATCCCCATCATTGTTAGATCTTTAGCTCCAAGTACTTTGTTCAGAGATTTATCCGTTTCTTGAACACTGGCCAACATATGAGAAATTGACTTTTTTCGAAATAAATCCATGTAGGTTCTCCCCTCAAAAATGGAATATTTGTTTTATCATTTGCACTTCTCTAGAATAAGCGTATTAATGGCCTTAATAATTTAAAAAAGGAAATTTTTTTATTCTATCTATCAGATTATTCCCATACCACTTTTCTGTTTTCATGAATACTTATCTTTAAAAATTTTAATAGCATGTAATGATTAAATAAAAGGGAGCTGGGCGTTTAAATAACGCCCGGTACAAAAAGCATAAAGGCTATGATATCGGCCATAAAATTTAACTAAGCATATTTTCTATTTATACCAGCTCTGCATGTAAGAAGAATCTTCGTAACGATGCGCTTGCTTAACGACATGAAGTGGTCGGAATGTATCAATCATAACAGCTAGTTCTCGCGTTTCTTTTTTCCCAATGCTTTCTTCCATTTTCCCTGGATGTGGACCGTGTGGCAGCCCACTTGGATGAAGAGTAATAGATCCCTCCTCAATTCCACGCCTACTCATAAACTCTCCATCCACATAGTATAGTACTTCATCACTTTCTACATTGCTGTGTACATAAGGAGCCGGAACGGCCTCTGGATGATAATCATATAATCGTGGCACAAATGAACAAATTACATAGTTATGAGCTTCAAATGTTTGGTGAACTGGAGGTGGCTGATGAATTCTACCTGTAATTGGTTCGAAATCATGAATACTAAAAGCATAAGGAAACAAATACCCATCCCAACCTACGGCGTCTAATGGATGAAAGTCAAATAAATAAGAAGTCAACATACCTTGAGCTCGCACACGAACCTCGAATTCTCCTCGTTCATCTTTTGGCTCTAGTTTTTCTGGTGTTCTTAAATCACGCTCACAATAGGGAGAGTGCTCTAGAAGTTGACCATGCTCATTACGATAGCGTTTTGGAGGCATGATTGCTGAGTTTGATTCCACAATGAGAAATCGTGCCTGTTCTGTTTCTAGAACTACTCTATATGTAGTACCAATAGGAATAACTAGGTAATCACCTGGAAGAAAGGACAATTCACCAAAGATACTCTCTATTTTTCCTTTTCCCTCATGGACATACAGCATTTCATCGCCTTCCCCATTACGATAAAAATATGACATTTGTTGTGTTGGCCGGGCAACTCCAATGGCTACATCATCATTAACCATAAAGATTTTTCTTGCTTCAAGGAAATCTCCCCCTGCTTCGGTTTCCCAAGTGTGAAAGTGACGATGCTTAAGTGCCTCTTTTTCTTCAATCTCATAATGGATTTCTGTGATTTTTCTAGCCTCTCTTACTTGTGTTGGGGGATTGATATGATAAATGAGTGATTGAATACCCGAAAAACCTTTCGTTCCCATAACTTGCTCATAGTGTAAGCTCCCGTCTTCTTTCCGGAATTGTGTATGGCGTTTAGCAGGAACCTTCCCCATCTTTACATAATGTGGCATAAACACTGCTCCTCTCTTATTTTATTACTTCGCGAAGTGCTTGGATAAACGCTTCATTTTCTTCTTTTGTTCCGATTGAAACACGAATTGTGTTTGGGAGTCCCAATACCCCTCCGGAACGAACGATAATTCCTTTATGCAGTAACGATTGAAACACATTATCACCTGATGAATTTAGCCTTATCATTACAAAATTACCTTGGGATGGAAAATAGCTGAGACCCATTTTTTCGACCTCTGCCGAAATGTATAACCTTCCTTTCTCGTTTGCTTTTTTACACTTGCTAACAAACTCTAAATCTGCCAATGAGGTAGTAGCTGCAACTTGTGCCATACGATTAGTGTTAAAGGGTTCCTTTACCTTAATAAGTTCCTTTACAAAATTTGAATGCATTACTCCATAGCCAATACGTAGAGCAGCCAATCCATAAATTTTTGAAAAAGTACGTAAGACAATCAAGTTTGCATGAGAGTGAATAAGTGGAACCGTATTCAAGTGGTCTTCTGCTGTCACATATTCAAAATAAGCTTCATCAACAACAAGCAGTATGTGATTAGGAACTTGATTAATAAATGATGTCAGTTCCCTCTTTCCAACAATCGTTCCAGTAGGGTTGTTTGGGTTACACACAAAAACCATGCGCGTTTTGTCCGTAATAGCAGCGAGCATACCACCAAGATCGTGCACCCCATTCACAAGTGGTACTTTAATCGCCCTGCCCCCTTCGATGATGACATTCGTTTCATAACGAGGGAATGTGACGTCTGCCATGATAGCCTCGTCCCCAGAACGGATATAGCTGCGTGTGAGCAAACGAAGAATTTCATCCGACCCATTTCCCGTTATAACTTGCTCTTCCTTAACTTTTAATTGTTTCGCTATTTTTTTTACCAGAACAGGCGCAGTTCCTTCCGGGTAAAACATTAAATTTTCCATTTCTTTTATCATGGCCTCTTTTGCCATTGGTGAATAACCTAATGGATTTTCATTCGAAGCAAGTTTAATAATGCGATTAAGACCTAGTTCTCGCTTCACTTCTTCAATAGGCTTACCTGGTTTATAAACATCAAGACCTTCTAATTCTTTCCTTGAGATGATTTTATGTTCAAGTACCTCCATGCTTTCACCCATCCTGTTCTATGTAATTTTGTTACAGACTGATACAGTGATCTCTCCAACCTTTTTCTCCACTTTCACTCATAAGTTCTACTTAGTTGTAAAGCCCATCAGTTGACTCTAATCCCATTCCCAAACACATCTGTCTTAGAATATACTGAACGAGCTTTACGAGTTAAATATGAGATAAAGTATAAGATTGTTTAAGGGCTGGAAGAACTCGTCCTGTCACTTCCCCAAATCCAATTCTATATCCCTCTCCTTGACACCACCCTGTAATCGTTAACTGATCTCCGTCTTCTAACCAAACCCTCTGTTCTCCATTTTCCATTTCTATCGGCTCAGTTCCACGCCATGTTAGCTCCAATAAACTTCCTCGCATCTCTTTTTTAGGCCCACTAATTGTTCCTGAAGCAAGCAAATCACCAGGACGTAAATTACATCCTCCTACTGTATGATGAGCAATCTGTTGAGCCATGGACCAGTAAAGATAACGAAAGTTACTTGTGGAGATGGTTTTGGAATTTTTCATTCCTTTACCCTTAAGATTCACCTCTAAATGAATATCAAATGAACCAGGTTTATTTGTACGTAAATAAGGTAACGGCTCTGGCTCCTGCTCTGGTCCAGCTACTCTAAAAGGCTCGAGAGCTTCAAGTGGCACCACCCAAGGAGAAATTGAAGTAGCAAAGCTTTTAGCTAAGAATGGTCCAAGTGGTTGATATTCCCAGGATTGGATATCTCGAGCGCTCCAGTCATTGACTAGTACAAGACCGAAGATTTGTTCTTCGGCATTTTCTAAGGCAATATTTTTTCCTCTTTCATTACCTGGACCAATAAACCATCCCATCTCTAATTCCAAATCAAGTTGACAACTTGGACCAAATAAAGGTGCATTTGAATTCGCTGGTTTCATTTGTCCTTGTGGACGTCTTACATCAGTCCCACTAAGAACTACTGAACTAGCTCGTCCATGATAACCAACTGGCAAGTGAGTCCAATTCGGCATTAGGGCATTTTCCTTTCCCCTAAACATAATGCCTACATTAGTTGCATGCTCTTTTGAAGCATAAAAATCTGTATAATCCCCAATTTGTGCAGGCAAAAGCATTTCGACATTTTTTTGAGGAATTAATGCAATATCACGGAGTGCATAGTTATCCCTTAAAATTGACTCATCTTCATGTAGTAATTGTTGGATGCGTTTTCTTACATCCCGCCATGCTTTAGTTCCAAGAGACATAAATTCATTAAGAGAAGCTTGTTCAAAAACTCCTTTTCCCTCTACATCCGTACCATCAAAATATCCCTCAGCATCTAGCACGGAAAGATCCAACACATAATCACCAATTGCAACTCCAATACGGGGAACCCCCATCATAAGGGGGCGAAATACACCGTAAGGAAGGTTTTGAATGGGAAAATGGGATTTAGGATCTACCTCTATAAATGATTTCATCATCTCCACTCCTCTTCTATACTATAAATTCCTAATGCACGTAGGTCTTCACGGGGCTCATCGAAGCTACAGCTGCCATATGAACAAAGTAATTTTTCTCGTAATCTTATAATTTCAGAAGTTGGGACGGTTAAATCGTGCCATTGTAATCCTTTATCAGTGAACTTGAAATTCTTTGATTTCTCATCATCAAGAATTTTTACTGTTGATACTATATCTAGTTTTTTGATATGAGCTAGCATCCCAGCTGTAAAAACATTGAGGAAACCATGCATTCGTGTATTCACTTCTTCACGATACATACGAATTGGATGATGTAGTCCGGCCGTGAACTTCACGGGAATATCTCGATCACGACATCCGACAAGTACGGTTGCTATTTGCTGAGAAGTTGGAAATGCTTTTGCTGTAACTCCACCAGTCCGTAATTTAAACCCTAGTAAGAGATCGCTTTCATTATTATGCGCAGCAATAATATCCAGAGTTTCAAGTATCTTAGATTCCCAGTCCCTATCTAAGGGTATTGTCGCTTCACAAAAGGTTTGTAGTCTCCTCCTGTCTGTCGCTTTTGTAATAGTTTGTAATAAAGCACGATCAGGTATATGAGGCGGGAGGGGAATCTCGCATATGTCAATCTTGATATTCCTCTTATATTCATTACGAAAAGATCTAACTATTTCAAGATCCGCATGTAAGCTATTTAGGAATTCAATCTTATTATTACTCCTAGATCCTAAAGCTGAGATGATTAACGGACGTTCTTTTGAAAACATCGATACATACGGAATAAGTTGATTTAGTTGTGAGATAGGAATAATAAACCGTCCGAGCATCCATGAATCTTTACAAATTTGAAATTCCTTGTAATTTTTTATTGAGGTTTCCAGAGATAAATTAGCTGGTGGAAACAACCCAGCATAATCAATTAGATCTGATAAAAAAGCATGGATACTAGTTTGCAATTTTGAGCTCTCGCTCATCTTAACAACACTTCCAGCTATACTCTTTATATTCATGTCGCATTCCTCCTTTCTTTTTCATATTTACCAAACAACAAATATTAATTTAGCTTTAACTATAGCTTAAATATTCCCTCGACGTTCTTGTTCACGTTCAATGGATTCAAATAATGCTTTAAAATTTCCATCTCCAAATCCTAGAGCACCTTTACGTTGAATAATTTCAATAAACAAAGTCGGACGATCTACAATAGGTTTTGTGAAAATTTGAAGTAAATATCCTTCATCATCACGATCAACTAAAATACTAAGTTCTTGGAGCTTTTGTAGATCTTCATCAATTTTTCCTACCCGTTCACTTAGTTCTTCATAATAAGTAGCTGGTGTGTCAAGAAACTCTACACCATTGTCTTTCAATGCTTTAACTGTTTTAATAATATCGTTTGTCAGTAGTGCTAGATGCTGAACACCTGGGCCTTTGTAAAAGTCTAGGTATTCTTGAATTTGTGATTTTCTTTTTCCTTCCGCCGGCTCATTAATCGGAAACTTAATACGCCCTGTTCCATTCATCATGACTTTAGACATAAGAGCTGAATACTCTGTTGAGATGTTTTCATCATCAAAGTGTTTAAGTACATTAAAACCAAATACTTTTTCGTAATAAGTTGTCCACTCATCCATAACCTCTACGTTTCCTACGATATGGTCAATGCCAACAATTCCCGTAGAAGATGTGCCAGTCTCTAATTCATAAGATTGATACCCTGGTAAAAAACTGCCTTTGTAATTTACTGTCTCTACTAATGTATGAACAGTGTCCCCATACGTACCAATAATCGCTTTCTTAACAATTCCATTCTCATCTTCTTCAGACCATGGCTCTCGAATGGCAATTGCTCCTCGCTCAATTGCTCCCTTATATGTCTTTTCAATATCAGAAACTTTTAATGCAATGTCTTTTGTTCCCTCACCATGTAGTTTTACAAATGCAGCAATATCTGTAGTCTCCTCAAGACTTCCTGTAACCACTAGACGAATTGCTCCTTGTTCAAGCACATAAGAAACACGATCACGACAACCTGTCTCTAATCCACGGTAAGCCTTAACTTTGAAACCAAAGGCATTTGAATAATAATAAGCAGCTTGCTTCGCATTCCCTACATATAGTTCTAAGTGGTGGATGCTTTGCACCGGAAAGATTTCCTCTTTTTTTGTTTTTTTCGTTTCTAATACTTTTTCAGACATTGAAACAACCTCCTGTTTTTTAGTAGATGAATAGTTTTATTCCCAAATAAGGGGATAATATTTCCAACAATCTAAATATTATAACTAGTTTTCTCGTTAAGCAAGCGCTTACATTGAAGCGTTTATTCTGTGAAAGGTTTCCTCCTTAACGTGCTAAAGCAAGAATACGTTGC
>WTKN01000016.1:2462-9718 GCA_011524395.1 Moorena sp. SS36440bin_2 | reverse complement strand
GGGAGATAGGGAGATAGGGAGATAGGGAGATAGGGAGATAGGGAGATAGGGAAATGGTAATATTTTATTAAGGGTAATTATCTGGAGGTAATATAATACAATAAACCCAGTGCTTAAACCAATGACTATATAATGGTTATTATATTTATGAGCTACACATAATTTTTTTCCTATTCCCTATTCCCTATTCCCTAAAATCCAAAACTTCTGTAGCTCACCTATCAACATGGCAGCTAATTCTCTCAATTCAATTCGTGATAGTCTAATTGTGTCTTGTCAGGCACCCCCTGACTCACCCCTGCACAACCCCCTAGTGGTTGCCGCTATGGCACAGGCTTCTATGAATCAGGGGGCATCGGGTGTGCGTATTGATACACCTGATCATGTGGCAGCTGTGCGTAGTCAATGTCCCACTGCTCCAATTATTGGCTTGTGGAAGCAACAGTTACCGGAGTCTGAGGTTTATATTACTCCCCAGTTTCACCATGCCAATGCGATCGCATCCGCTGGTGCTGATATTATTGCCATTGATGCCACCTTACGGGAACGTCCTGGAGGGGAAACAGTTCAAGATTTAATTAAGCAGATTCACGATACACTCGGAAAGCCGGTGATGGCAGATGTGGATACCCTTGAGAGTGCGATCGCAGCACAAGCCGCTGGTGTAGATTTAGTTGGTACCACCCTCTATGGTTACACCGCTCAAACCAGCCATCTGTCTCCTCCCGGCTTTGGCCTACTCAGCCAGTTGGTCAAGCATTTAGATATCCCAGCCATTTGCGAAGGGGGTATTGCCACCCCCAAGATGGCTAAAACTGCGCTCGAATTGGGAGCCTATGCAGTTGTTGTCGGCACTGCCATTACTGGTATTGATTTGCAAGTTAAGGCTTTTCTAGAGTTATTATAACTAAGATTAACTGTCCACTAGCCCTATAATTGCCATTGCTAGAAGCTCGAGAAGCTATCCTGTTGTTGAGAACCCAGTTTCTGTAGCCAGTCTTGACCCAACTGAATGGTAATATCTGAGGAAAAAGCACCGGTGCTTTCTACCCGCACTTCCCCAAATCCCAAATAGTTACGGATAGTGCCAGCACTTTCATCGTCTCCCTGTTGGGCAATAATGCGAGTGGTGCGCAATGGTTCCCTAGACAATTTCTTATCAATACGAACATTCTTGTAGCCACCTCGGTTGAGGTTGCGGAGCATAGCTTTAGCGACTTCAGAAGAATCTGTAGTGTATTGAATCACAATCCGCAGGGATGTGGAGTTGGTATTGGAGTAGTAGCCATAGCCTTGACCAAAGTGCTGAGCCACCATTTGCTGGATGCGGCGGTGGTTTGGCAACCAGTAACTGGCTTGTTTCTTGCCATCGTTGCTAAACCGACCAGGCAGCATTAGCATTTGAACATTGGCTCGTTTCGTCTTGGTGGCAAAACCCCCTAATGCCACTAGCTCTTCTATACTTAAGTTGGTGTCAATGTGGGACTGAATAACTGAGAGGATTTGTGGGATTCGTGCGATAGTGCTAGGTTTTAGTGCCTGTTCTACCAATGCCCTCATCAGCATTTGTTGCCGCTGAACTCGACCTATATCCCCATACTTGTCATAGCGAAACCGCAGGAACTGCATCGCTTTATTACCATCCAGGTGCTGTCTACCTTTTTTGAGGTTGATATAAAGGTGTTGAGAATGGTCAGTGTATTTCATGTCCTTGGGAATATAGACCGTAACTCCTCCCAAGGCATCCACCAGTTTTTCCACACCCTGAACGTTTACTCGGATATAACGGTCAATGGCCACATCATCGAGAAGATCACTGACCGCCTTCGCTGTGAGTGCAGGTCCACCGAAATAATTGGCAGCATTGAGCTTAATGTTACCATGTTTCTCAATGCGAGTTTTAGTATCACGAGGCATGGAGAGAACTTTGACTTTTTCCCCCTCTGGGTCAAACCGTAGCAGGAGCATGGTATCTGACAAACCCTCTAAGGAATTGACCAGAGCGTGGTATCCCAGGTCTACTTCTGGGGGTTTGTCGAGATCAGAGGTTAGGACTTTGATACCAAGAAATAAGATATTAACTGGTCGAGTCAACTCCGGCAACTGCATGGTGTTGCTGGAAATGGTTTCCTCTTGGTTAAATACAGATTTCTCGTCCGGAGTCAGTTCAGTTTGCAGCAAAGGGGTACTTGCTAGGGATACAGCTAGCATTGCACCTGCTGCCGCAGATGACATGGCCACTGCGGTAAAACCTAGCCAAAGCCAGAGCAAATTCCCTCGCTTGACTTTTACCTTTTTTCTGCGAACGGGGCGAGTAGGTCTTCTCACTACACGGCGTTTTCGATAAGTTCTTTGAACTGGCACTGGGCTTCCTCACACACAGGCAATAGGGATGGTATTTTCAGAAGAAGACTATTCACTCCTGACCGGTTTCAGATGCTTGAGCTGGAGCTTCGATCTTAAGGGTTTAGTAATAATACTCTATAGCAGGTTTTTTAACAGGTTGCTGCCTGTTCAGGTAAATTTTCGATGAAGCTTGCCCAATCCGTCAGTCAAAACCATCATTAGAGTACATCATTTCTTTAAGTCAACCCCTAGACTAGGACAAATACTTGCCCAATATTCCTTCAGAGATCCGGCTAATCCAAGGCAGGCGTGGTGACTGACGCTGCCATAAGCGCACCATCACAGCGAAACTGACCAGAAAATAGCCAGATGTCAGCATAGCATTGAGAAACAGCAAGCGTAATGTCCAAAATTCCGACAATTGTGCTCCTGCTGATAATAAACTGTATCCTAGCAACCAACCAAAGGCCAAGGTGACGGACAAGCGACTGACGGTTTTTTCTTTTCTGCTTCCCTGAGAGTGGTACAATGTCCACAGTGCAGGAAACAAGCCAAAGATGGGGACAAGGTAAATAAATAGCTGTAAGCGCTGATTATCTTGATTTTCGGTGGAATTTTTCTTTTTCACATGCTCTTTCATCCGCAGCTTGCCTTAATCATCGCTCAAACCCCATGATTTAGTGGTTTTCCCTCTTATCATGACATTTCCTAGTCGTTATTCACCAATGGCAATATAGTAATAGCAATAGGGCAATGGCAACATGGATAATCAGCTAAGCTTCATTATCAAACTCGTCATCCTCTCCACGATAATTTCTGTTATTATCAAATATGCTGCTCCCAATTTGCCCATTCCCGCTACATCTGTTAATGGGTTGATTGGTATCCTGGCTCCAACGGTTATTTTAGCGATCGCATTAGTAGGTCGAGCCTGGAGGTATGGGAAGTCTGACTAATAGGCTAAGGCTTGTTTTTATCCTTAAGAGCAATTCCTCTATCGTTATACCCGTAGGTAGCAATAGAGGTAAGCTATCAGCCGTCAGCTGTCAGCCTTGAGCTGATAGCTGTTCCCGTAGCGTGGCCAACGGCCAAGGCCTTTAGCTGAATGCTTACCTGTTCCCTGTTCCCAAGTCTAACAATTGTTACCCCTTCAGTTTCCGCCTACAATCACCGAGCCATCTGCTGATGCTCTGACGGCTTGACTACTAAATCCGCCTTCTGGTAAGTCTCCTAATCCTTCTAGTCCGGTTTCCGCTGTCCAGCGAAATGCTTCTGTGCCTTGAGGACCATTGCTGTTTCCAACTATCACAGTGCCATCGCTGGATATACCGGAGGCAAAACTACTAAACCCGCCTTCTGGTAAGTCTCCTAATCCTATTATCCCAGTTTCTGCTGTCCACCTGAATGCTTCAGTTGGTGGTATTACTGTAGATGACGAACTAGCAGCGCTAAAGCTAGCACCAACAACAATAGAACCATCTCCAGATAAATCAAATGCGGCACTGACAAAAAGACCACCGGGAAGGTCTCCGATGCCGATGATGCCAGTGTCTTGTGTCCAACGGAAGGCTTCTCCTTCCAAACCATTACCACTGAAACTGGCTCCTACTACCACTGAGCCATCTGCTGATACCCCAGAACTATCACTGCTAAAGATACTTCCCGGTAAATCTCCTAACCCTTGAAAAAAAACTGTAGCAGTTGCTGGAGTTTGGCTATTTAGTACCCATAAGGGGATACCAACTGTGAAGTAAATTACTGTTGGAACAATTCTTTTAGTCATGGTTAATGTGTTTATAGGTTAATAGGTATATAGCAATTATTGAATAGGAAATAGGGAGTAGGGAATAGGGAATAGGGAATAGGAAAGAGGCAAGAGGGTAAAAATACTGTAGATGCTTACTATGATAAATTCTATAGCTAAGTATTGATCTATCAGCTAATGGGTTACGCGAATGGCTGACAGCTGACTGCTGATAGCTGACGGTTACTTCACTCAGTAAACTAAGTTATTTATGGGAAATAAATAACTTATATAAACTCATTAATAATATCCTATTATTAATGAGTTTATATAAGTTTTATAGCTAGATTGGCGAGAAGTAAAAAAAGTTCGCCAATCTTGCTGATCATTGGTTAATTATTCGATAACGATTATGAAATATAATAGATTATTAATGAGTTTAAATAAACCAATAATCAAATTAAATAGCAAGTAAATTACCAGAACTAAAAAAATGCATTAGGATAGTAGTGTCAAAAATGCACAACCAAGGTTTCAGTTAATTTCAGGAGGTTTACAATATGGAGATTAAGGGGATAAATTTAAATGATATCAAAGATATGAAAATTGATATAACTAAAGAGATAAAGTCAGACCCAAATACTTTTCAATACAGCACCTGCAAAGCACTGATGTTGGATGATTTTGGTGCTGCTACCAAAGAAGAATCAGTATTCATATCTATTGAACCCTCTAGTGTTCCTGTGGGCAAAAGCGTCGGGATTGGATTCAGCGGAATATCAATGTAACTTTTTAAAATTGTCAAACTTGATCGGTATTTGGGTAAAAATATTAGGGTTAAAGTACCATTTTTGGTAATATAAGTGCGCTTAATACTAGGTAATTAGCCTAAAATAATGATACCTAAAGCCTATATTATATAACATTAAACATAATCATCCCACATATCAAACATAATTTGTTTTTTAAAGTGGGATGATTTGTGAGATTCAGTTAGAATAAACGTAAGCATTAAGCTGTAACTTTTCAGCCATGAGCTTCTAATCAATTTAGAAACAAAGATGCGATTGAGCCAAAGGCCACGCTACGCTCCGGAAGCGTTGTCGCCTTTGGCATCAGCTTCCGATAAAAGCGATCGCTAACTGTTACAAGCTGTAAAATCTAAATAATATAATACTGGTTAAACTTTATCTATTCCCTCTATTATTATGTCAATTAATTTCGTAACAATAACCAAATTTAGTGGTTATAAATGGCAAAAAAAAAGGTTAAATTCGCACCCCGTGCGCCCTTGAATTTGATTGGTGTGATAAGCACTATAGCTACTATAGTAATTACTAAAATTTAGCTGCCTGGCCAGATTGGCGTGAAATGAAAACCTTTGCCAAGCTTGCTGATAATTGGCGATTTTTTAAAAAATACTTGAATAGCAACCGATTTATTTAGTTAATTTCAGGAGGTTTTACCATGGAGATTACGAATCTTAAATTTACTGATATGCCAGTTGAGACAACTACAGTAGACCTTACGTTACCCACAGAAACCAAGGAACCCAGTCGTTTTGTATTTACTGGCTGCAAGGGATTGATGTTGGCTGATTTTGAGAGTATTCCTACAACAACACCTTTTATAACAGCAACAGTTGAACCTATAGCAGTAATTGTGGAGCTATAAAAGGAGATATTATTGTCATCCTTAGTTTAAAATAAGTCCGATAATTCCTCAACATTTCTAGGTAAGCATTTAGCAGTCAGCGGTCAGCCGTGAGCTAAAATATCACGCGCACGCGTGGCCAACGGCCAAGGCCTTTAGCTGTAGCTGATAGCGCTATACAAAAAAAGCCTGCACTCAGCAGGCTACCGATGTTTTAAGAAAGATTGAGTCGATCTAACCCCGGTCAGATCGAAACCATAAATCAACCAACCACAATAAACTCACTATCAACAGCAGCGGTTAGTGTGCCCTGATCGAGCATAGCCTGATAAACCATCGCAGCTACTTCACCACGAGTCGCCTGACCCAAGGGATTGAGTTTCCTCTGGTCAGGAGAATTGACCACAATCAGTTTTTTAGTAGCGGTTATTACTTGATCTGTGGCATAGCTGGGAATATCTCCTTTGTCATCATAGAGATCCAAAGCATTGGGATCTGATTCTTTTAAACCCAAGCCATTCACCAAGGAAACAATCACATCCGCTCGCTTAACATTATCCCCTTGTCCGAAGTTGCCATTAGTGTAACCAGAGAGGAATCCACCGCGATAGGCTTTTTGAATCGCATCCTTTGCCCAAGACCCATCACCAACATCGTTGAAGTCCTTAGCTGGCCTGATCGCTGAAGGGTTAAAGGCTTTGCTAATCAAGGCCGCATATTGAGCACGGTTGATCTTATCGTTAGGTTTAAAGTTACTGTTGTCAACACCTGAAATTATACCTTCTGCCAACAATCCCTGAATAAACTCCTTCGCCCAGTGGTTTTGAATGTCTGCGAATGTGGGTATCCCGTCGTCTTCAAATTTGACAATATATTGATTACTAATGGCGCTGACTTTGTTAGCATCCACCAAGGCTTGATAAACCATGGCAGCTACTTCAGCACGGGTAGCATTGCGAGTGGGATTGAGTTGCTTGAGATTGCTGTGATTTACGATAATTTCTTTTTTGGTTGCGGTTTTGACAGCCTCAATGGCGTAGGTAGGAATGGAACCGCTGTCATCGTAGGCTTGTAAGGCATTGGGACTGGCAGCCGTTAAGTCTAAGCCATTTACCAGTGAAACAATGATTTGGGCACGCTGGACCTTGTCTGTGGGTTTGAATGTCCCCCCAGGGTAGCCAGAGAGGAATCCACCACGATAGGCTTGTTTAATCTTTTCGTAAGCCCAATAAGTGGAAGCAACATCAGTGAAATCCTTCGCGTCCCTTTCAGCTGAAGGATTGAAAGCATTGACCAACAAGGCTGCATATTCAGCACGGGTCATGGTTTGGTCTGGCTTAAAGCTACCATCAGTAAAGCCACTAATGTACCCTTTACTGTACAATCCCTCGATGAAATCCTCTGCCCAATGACCAGCTATATCAGTTAAATTTTTCTTTTCTTCATCACCAGGTAAGCTATCATCTCCACCGCCACCAACTACGGTATCATCTCCACCGCCACCAACTACGGT
>WTKN01000016.1:0-2362 GCA_011524395.1 Moorena sp. SS36440bin_2 | reverse complement strand
TCTCCACCGCCACCAACTACGGTATCATCTCCACCGCCACCAACTACGGTATCATTTCCACCGCCACCAACTACGGTATCATCTCCACCGCCACCAACTACGGTATCATCTCCACCGCCAGGCACGTCAGCGATCGCATCCTGAATTGAAACTGGACCACCGACTTTTGTGGCAACCAACACATTGCCCACGGAAATCAGCTGAGTCTTGGTGAAATTTTGTAAATCAAACTCACCGTTGTTACGCAGTGCGTTTTCCCCTGGGTCTCCTGCGGTTCCCAAATCTGGAAAACCATTGCCAATCACTGACAGACCATATCTTGTGTTGTTTTCAATCCGATTCTTACGCAGTATCGGTCGAGCGTCTTGAGCAACCTCTATCCCTGTGATATTTTCAGAGGTTTGGTTCTCTACCAGGTTCGGTGCAGCATTGCCATTAATAGACATGCCATTACCAACTTTTTTACAGGTATTCCCTTGGATGTTCCCTTTGGCATCCCTGGTAATCGATATCCCTTGACCCTCGTTACCGCTACCAATGAAATTATTATCTTTAACTTCTGGTGTCGCATCACCAGTGACATTAACCCCTTCACGATTGCATTCTTTGAAGGTACAATTAGCTACTACAGGGCTACCAGACTCAATCCAGGCACCAGTGCCTCGGAGCGTCCGATTGGTCATAGTTACTCCCTTCAGCTCCGTATCCTTAGCTAGGACAAGGGTGACATTTTGACCACCACCGAAACGGGTGTTGAACAACCCGTTGCCTTCAATTAATATATCCTTGCCTTTGTTGGCTTCATCGCCTATAATTTTTACACCAGTGGGAGCTTTAAGCGGAAAAGTTTCACCACTGCTGGTATTATAAGTACCAGGTTTTAGTTGAATCTGGTCACCTGATCCAGCTGAATCAAATGCTTTGGTAATAGTTTTAAAGGGCGTAGATTCGCTACCATCAGCGCTATCACTTCCAGTAGCTGGATTGACGTATAGAGTTGCCATAATTTAGGATTACCCAAAACGCTTAAGAACACAGCAAAACGGCGGTGTCACCCATAAGAGGGTTCACCACTTGCTAATTTCCTGAGCAGGAGGCTAGCATTCTTTAGAAAGACTCTTAAGAATTGTTACCTAGATAGTGTGCCTGCTTTTACTGCCTATATCTCACAGTTTAAGCTCGATTTTCAGTAAATGTCCATATTAATCAATGAGTCCTTAGTCTTTAGTCTTTAGTGCTTTGAGTTTGGTCTTGGTGATTAGTCCTTTTCCCAAATTGACTAACAGATTGACAAACATCAGGTCTGCTGGCAGCTACCGAGCATCAAGTAGAAAGCACCAAGCACAAAAAACCCAAGCACCAATGACTAATGACTAATGGGAGTTAAGCTGATTTACTTTGGATTTCCTGTTCTGGCAAGGTCAGAATCTCTACGCCGTCAGCAGTGACCACTACAGTGTGTTCAAATTGGGCAGAAAGTTTGCGATCGCTTGTTAGAGCTGTCCACTTATCAGCGAGAATTTCCACTTCGTAGGTACCTTCGTTAATCATTGGCTCGATAGTGAAAACCATACCAGCCCGGAGGCGTTTTCCTTTCCCTCTAGTGCCATAGTGAGGAATTTGGGGAGCTGTATGGAAAATCTTGCTAATCCCGTGTCCAACAAAGTCTCGCACTACGGAAAAGCCGTTGGACTCGGCATACTCTTGGATAGCAGCACCAATATCGCCAACTCTTGCTCCTGGCTTGACCTCAGCAATACCACGCATCATACACTCTTCAGTAACTTCCACCAGCTTTTTTGCTAGGGGTGACGGGGTACCAACAAAAAAGGTTCTAGAGGTATCCCCGTGATATCCATCCAGCTTTGGTGTTACGTCAATATTAATGATGTCCCCATCTTTAAGGATTTGCTTACCGTTAGGAATACCGTGACAGACAACTTCATTGATACTGGTACAGATAGATTTCGGAAAGCCCTGGTAGCCTAAAGGAGCACTGATTGCCCCATGCTCTTTTGTCCAGCGCTCAGCTTCATCATTAATCTCTAGGGTGCTTACCCCTGGCTTAACCATGGGTTCTAAATGGTCTAACAGTTCAGTGGCTAAGCGTCCAGCAAGACGCATTTTAGCTATTTCTCTACTGGATAAGATGACAATTCGTTCAGCTGCCATGAGTTTTTATTCCGTCAATTACCCCAAAACGTGGGATAAATTATAACATTTGTTATTTTTTTAATTGTACAATAATATGATCGCTGATTAACGCCGGTGGCCTTGATAGCAATCGGTGAAGTATAGTGTGAATTTTAGGCAACAGGCAACAGGCAACAGGCAACAGGCAACAGGCAACAGGCAACAGGCA
>WTKN01000249.1 GCA_011524395.1 Moorena sp. SS36440bin_2 | reverse complement strand
TCTCGCCGTGCTAAGCGCCCCACCATTAGTTGTGCCAGTTGCGTAAGTCCTGAGAAATTCTTTTCTGGGGGAAGACTGGGAAGACAGACAAGAGTGGAAAGACAACACTGCCCCTTTATCCCCCCTTGTCTACCTTCCCTAATTCCGAAAGTATAAAATATGCCCATTAAATGCACACTAGCTTAATCACCTGTATGCTGATCACCTGCAGCCTGTAACTTATACCTGCTCAGCATCTGTAGCTCGAATCAATGAACTTGGTATAACTTATCCCTATTGCCCCTATTATCCCTATTACCTCTATTATCTCTATTGTTCTTTTTAAGGTTTTAGCTGTTTTTACGATTGTTACGATTTTCAACGCTTATCGTGCCTTTGTTTATCCCTCGTGCCTATACAATTGTGATATAACAAAAAAAATATCAGACAAGTATTCCGGATTTTGCTCTAACTGGATTGAAAAATTAATAATAGGCATCACCACTTGACTTTCATTATTAGTATAAAATCGCTTCACATTTTTTACACAAACTATCAGTATTGTTAAACTGTTGGTAAAGATTATGAATGCGGTATATTTTTAGGATACAAAACAATTTTATAGTGGTAAATAGTGAGTTAAAATTTATCTAGTTTTTATGGATCAGGAGAAAAATATATTTTTCTCCTTGAGGAGAGTTATTCATGGGTGTGCTACCACTCTAAACCCTCATTAGCAGTAAATTATATTTACTGCTAATGACTTAAACGTGAATGATTCAAACAATCAAAACCCACAGAGTTAGCACATACTAAACACTTATGAACGGACGATTTATTAATCAGATAAATGGCAAAAATATTAATCAAACAAATCGCACAGATATCAATATAATATATGGCACACAAGGCGACGACAAAATCATTGAAAAAACCGATGATCAAGATCATATCGACGTCGGAGAGGTGATCGAAAAACTTACCGATGGGCGAGATCATATCTATGCCCAAGAGGGGGCTGACACTATAGTCGGAAGTCTTGGAGGTGACACTATCGACTTTGGTTATGATGATGATCGTGATCAAGTCGTGTATCGTAACTTTAGTCAGAGGGGGGATAGAATCACAAACTTCGACCCCAACGAAGATATTGTGGTTATAACCTCTGATTTCTTTTCGGATCTTGTTAATGATAAAGGTTTGAATCCAGATGCCAATGTTGGAGATTGGTTGAAAATTGATCAGTTTGGTGCAGATACTAAAATTCAAGTAGATCCAGATGGTCTTGAAGGCAACAGCCCCTTCAGAACATTAGTTACCCTGAAAGATGTTAATGCAAACGATCTAGATATAAATATAGTTGATAACAATTTTATCATCGGATGATTAACCACAGGTAATGCGCGGATTGTCAGGATCAGCTTCGAGGTTAGGTGTGGAACCAATCAGCAATCCGGTCAGTCTTCAACCCAAGACTGTCAGATTGGTTAAGATCGTCTACTCGGAAAAAATATTCATTTTGGAACTGGGAAGCATCTACCGATGACTAATCTCTAGTTCTCAACAAAGATAATAAATATGTCTCACCTTAAAAAGCACAAGCGCTTCTCTTTGAGAACAGGTATTGTCAGCCTGATCGGTTTAGCCAGTTTATTTGATACTAATCCTGCCTCAGCCACCATTATCACTAATGGTAGTTTTGAAAACGATTTTACCGGCTGGGAAACATTGGGCAGTGCCTCTGTGCGCACTGCAACTTTTGGTAGTCAACCTACTGATGGCAGTTTCTATGCCCAGCTAGATACATTCCTTCCCCAGGAACAAGAAAACTTCCTAGAGCTAGCTGATTTTCTAGAGCTGGACATTACAGTGCTCGATCAGATCGGCAATCCAAAAGGGGAGGTGTTTGAAGGATCAGCAATCAGAACTAGCTTTACAGCAGTTGCAGGAGATGTTCTTAATTTCGATTACAACTTCCTCACAGATGATTTCGGTTCCGAATATTTTAATGACTTTGCTTTTGTGGGAATTTCTGGTCAAGTTAATGGTTTGGCTGATACGTTCTCAGTATTAGCTGATTCTATGACACCGTTTGTGAATGAAACTGGTTTTAAGACCTACTCTCAGAAAATTGATTCCTCTGGAACCTACACCCTCACCATAGGTGTAACAGATGTTGGGGATGGTGCCTTTGATTCAGGAGTACTAATCGATAATGTCAATGTAGTCAGAGTGGAAGTACCGGATCCCCCGCCAGTTCCAAAACCGGATCCCCCCTCAGTGCCAAAACCAACTGATCCTACCTCAGTTCCAGAACCAACCTCTGTATTGGGGTTACTAGCCATTGGGGCTTTAGGGGTGAGAACTCAGTTGAACAAACACAAACAAAAGTGTGAGGGAACTAGTAAAACACAGATCTAACATGCCAATGAACTAGAGCGATAAGCCGCGAGTTTTGGTTGCTCAGTAATTATAATCATGACAAAAGGCCAGGTCAGATTTATATTATGCAATAGTTTAGCTTCACATCTATCCCAACGGCAGGACAATCTCTGAGTTTAGTTACACATGCTCTAAAATCAGAATTATGTTATTTTTAAGTGATAGCTATTCGGCTAATCAGCCCCCAAGGTAAAATCAATCTCCGCAACTTGTTATAGCCTTGTCATAGCTCGGTGCTCTAGGGTCTTTGATCCTGGTTTTGTTATTTGATAGACTTTGATCAGAACATTTTGACGTTACCAAATCTTTTTAAAACTTAATATATAGTGATACCAAGTGGCGAGTACTCAGCTATCACCTATCAGTCGTCAGCCCAGTTGCTCAGAACCGACCCTCAACCAATAACCAAAAGCCCCGTGGGTAAGGCAAAATCAACCCCATTACTGCAATCCATGGAATGACATCAAGTAGTGTGGTGTCAGTACTCAGTTACCCAGTAGCCATTACCCATTAGGGTTTTACCGATACCCTAGTTTCGTATGTTGTAGAAAAACTGTACTGTTGAAGCTTGAATTTTAGGAATTATAATATACAGTGGGCGATATCTAAATAATATCCACAACCGCGCTACCACAAAGCCAAACATTTCTTATGGGGACAACTACAGTTTTACGAATAGGCGATCGCGTCATTAATGCAGAAGAAATTGTTCCCCTGCTAGCTGGTTACCAATTGCTGCCACCGTTAATCCGTGAGATTATCATTGACGAGGCAGTGGCTACCGCAAGCTGCACACCAGAGGAGAAGGCTCAAGCCTATCAGCAGTTCTTGGAAAAAAATCAGCTCATTGACGAGACGGCTAAACAGGCTTGGCTAAAGCAGCGTGGTATGGTTCCAGCTCAATTAGAAGCCCTAGCGGTACGAAGTATTCTGATTGAGAAATACAAACAACAAACCTGGAGTCACAAACTGGAATCTTATTTTCTGGAACGGAAGGGACAATTAGACCGAGTGATTTATTCCCTGATTCGGACTAAAGACCCAGGGGTAGCCCAAGAAATATATTTCCGCATTCAAGAAGGAGAAGAGTCTTTTGCTGACCTAGCCAGGGAATATTCCCAAGGACCAGAAGCTCAGACTGGGGGATTAATCGGTCCAGTTGAACTGAGCGTACCTCACCCCGCGTTAGCCCAAATGCTTCGCCTGAGCCAACCCGGACAATTGTTCCCACCGACACGCTTGGGAGAATGGCTGTTAATCGTGCGTTTGGAGAAGTTTATGCCAGCCCAGTTAGATGATTCGATGCGCCAGCGACTGCTGAATGAATGTTTCAGCACCTGGCTCAGTGAGCAACTGAATCAGCAATTAGCAGCGCTAGATTAACAACTTTACTCTCTTATGAGACTAAACTTAAGAAACTAAAGACAGCGGCTTTGATTCCGGATTTGGGGGAACATAGGCGGGATTTGGCTAATAGTCTCTTGATGCAGTCGCTCATGGGGGAAACCCCCTTTGGCGGCGCTGCATCGCTTTTATCATCTCGCGCCAGATGGAGAAGATTCCAAAAAACCCGTTTAGCTTGCAAATATGGGTTACCTGAAACTGTACCGTGGCTAAATGATCAGTAGTCTATGGTGATCGGGTAAATTTTTGTTGTTTAAGGCTAGTATCAATAAATTTTCCCTTTTACCATCATAGCATAGCCAAATAGTTACATTTCTTAATTAAAAAAGCGCTAAGCAAGTCCTAGGGTGCTCTGTAGAGTCTTTACATAAAAGAAAGACCTAATATTTATAGCATATCCTCATAAATACCCCATGAGAAGCTGTTATTAAATTTAAGCTAACTAATCTCACGCTTTAGCTAACTAATATCAAATCCTAAGAGGCTCAATGACTTATACAACAACAATTCAAGAGTTTCTAGCTGGTATAACTCCGTTCAATCAATTGTCAAGGGCAGCACGGCAAAAACTGTCCACTAGTTGCCAACTATTGCGCTACCGCATGGGTCAGACAATTGTGGTCAGGGATAAAATGCCAGGCCAAGTCTCGATTCTATTCCAAGGTAAAGCCCGTCTCATTGGCTATGACCAACGCCTTAAAACCCCCACAACCCTCAAATTACTACAACCAGGAGCGATTCTTGGCTGGGTCAGTTTGGTCAGGGGAGTACCCTGTGAAACTGCGATCGCATCGGTGGAAGCGGTTTGTGTGACCATCAATGTGGCTGACTTTTTAGGGCTGCTAGATACAGAAAAATCTTTCTCAGATGCCTTCAAAGCCCGTTGTGGTCTAGTGGAAATCTTTGATCTTTTGGGAACAGAGTTGGGGCGTCGGGCTGAGGCAGAGACTGACCTGAAAGCACTTGCCCTGTTAGCCTGGTCAGACGCTTTAGTTTATAACCTACCTCGGGGCAAGCAAATGTCAAGCCAACTCGACCCTAATCGAGTATGGTTTGTGAGTGGGGGAGCAGCCGCCAATTTACCAGTAGGGTCTTGTCTGAGTTCGGAAGCATTGTCTAGCTTACAGGTCAATGGTCATGGTGCAACGCGCTTGGTGGGAATTCCAGAAGCTATTTTCTCTGAGCAAAGCGCCAGTGACTTAGGAACCCTGGCTGAGCCTACCGATACAATTCGCAGTAGTATACCTCAAGACGATATTCCCGAGGCTCCAGACCGACCAGATGAGGCTCCCGAGAGTATTTACACGGAGCAGACTACTCCTACAAAATTCCCGTTTATACGGGGTAAAGGAGTGGTGCAGGAATCCTTGGCTTGTTTCCAAATGCTGAGTAAGTACTTTAAAATGCCTTTCCGCAAAGATAGTATACGGAAGGTGCTAAAAAACCAGCATGCTCGCACCGGTCAAATCTCCCTTCAGAACTGTGGTGCAGTGGCAGAACTGATGGGATTAACTGCCCAACTGGCAACAGTACCAGCTAACACTATCAAACGTTTACCGACCCCAGCGATGCTATTGTGGCACGATAGCTTAGCTATTCTCTATGAAGCCAGTGAACGGCAAATAGTGCTGGCGGTGCCACAGCTGGGAATTCAACGGCTTAAACCCAAAGATTTTGAAGAAAACTGGGGAGAAGGCGGGCAGGTACTTCTGTTAAAACCGACCAAAGACACTCCTACCCAGCGGTTTGGTCTGAGTTGGTTTTGGCCTTCTATCGTTCGTTACCGCAAGGTATTGGCGGAAGTTTTAATTGCTTCTTTCTTTGTTCAACTGTTAGGTCTCGCCTATCCGTTGATTATCCGGGTACTGATTGACAAAGTGATTTCCCAAAACAGTACCGATACCTTGCAAGTACTGGGAATTTTACTGTTGGTGGTGTCGGTTTTTGAGGGGGTTTTAATCACCCTGCGTACCTACCTGTTTGTAGATACGACCAACCGTATCGATATGTCTCTTGGTTCCGAGATTATCGACCACCTATTGCGCTTACCGTTAAACTATTTCGAGAAACGACCGGTTGGGGAGTTGTCCACTCGCATCAATGAGCTAGAAAATATCCGCTCCTTTTTGACCGGGACAGCCCTAACCGTGGTGTTAGATTCAGTCTTTTCTATAATCTACATCGTGGTCATGTTCATGTTTAGTTGGGTGCTGACCCTGGTGACTTTGTCAGTGATTCCTTTGTTCATGCTCCTGACCCTGATCGTTTCCCCGATTGTGCGGCAACAGCTACGCAATAAAGCAGAACGGAATGCTCAAACCCAATCCTATCTAGTGGAGGTCTTATCTGGCATTTCCACCGTCAAAGCCCAGAATATTGAATTGCGATCGCGTTGGAAATGGCAAGAGAAATATGGGCGCTATGTTAGTGAAGGCTTCAAGAATGTGCTAACCTCTACTGCCGCTAGTTCTATGAGCACCTTCTTGAACAAACTCTCTGGTTTGCTTGTGCTGTGGGTAGGGGTCTATCTAGTACTAAATGGAGAATTAAGCTTAGGGGGCTTGATTGCTTTTCGAATTATTGGGGGCTACGTTACCAGTCCCTTGCTGCGTTTAGCCCAACTTTGGCAAAACTTCCAGTCTACAGCCCTATCCCTCGAACGCCTCAGTGACATTGTCGATACACCCAAAGAAGTGGCTGAAGCAGACCAGGGTAATATCCCCTTGCCCTCTGTCAGGGGAGAGATTCGCTATGAAAATCTCTCCTTCCGCTTTGCCAAGAGTGGACCAATGCAACTGAATAACATTAACGTGGAGATTCCAGCTGGTTCATTTGTAGGGATTGTCGGTCAAAGTGGTTCTGGTAAGAGTACTATGACCAAACTTTTGGCTAGACTCTATTCTCCAGAGTCCGGTCGCATCATTGTCGATGGTTACGATATCTCGAAAGTCGAACTCTATTCCCTACGGCGTCAGATTGGGATTGTACCTCAGGAAACCCTCTTGTTTGAGGGAAGCGTGCAAGAGAATATTGCTCTGACCAATCCTGATGCAGACAGTGAAGAAATTATTCAGGCAGCAAAGATAGCAGTAGCCCACGATTTTATCATGGGCTTGCCTTTGGGTTACAATAGCAGCGTTGGCGAAAGGGGTTCAGGTCTTTCCGGGGGACAACGACAGCGTATTGCGATCGCCAGAACGGTTTTGCAATCACCCCAGTTAATGATATTAGATGAAGCCACCAGCGCCCTCGATTATGACACCGAGCGGCAAGTGTGTTTAAATCTAGCGGAAGCTTTAAAACAACGCACGGTATTGTTCATTACCCACCGCCTAGGAACCATTCGCAACGCTGATATCATTTTGATGATGGATCGGGGTTCAATAGTAGAGCAAGGTACTCATGATGAACTGATGGCTCAGAAAGGTCGTTACTATTGCCTCTACATGCAACAAGATGCTCAAATGTAGGTATGAAGGGTGAAGGGTGAAGGATGAAGGATTAACCATTAAGGGTTAAGCATTAAGGATGAAGGGTGAAGGATTAAGTGTGTATTGTCTCGGTATTTGCTATTTGGTTTAACCCTTGGTGTCGGATAGACTAGGCTCAAGGATAAAAAAATACTAGTGGTCGGGTAGTTGGTTTTACAGTAAGCGTTTAATTGAGAGCGATAAGTTTTGGCTAACTGCCCCTAAACTAAGTCATAAAAATGATCAATGAGTCAGTTTTTTTATTAGTTACTAAATTTAATTAGTCAACCCAATAATTATCTCATTCGTCATTATTTATCCGACCTTCGTCATCATTTATCCGACCTTCATTCTTTCTTTATTTATCTTTGAGCATTCATCCAATACCCAAGTATTAACGAATAGCAGGAGCTAATAACGATGAGCCAATATAATGGCAATGGTAATGGCAATGGTAATGGCAAAGCTTCCAAAGCAAATCCAAAAATTAACTTAGGTTCTGTCGGTACTATGAGTAAAACGGCAGTTCCTCAAGACACCAAGGACAAACATCGTACTTCTAATAGTCACCTCGCATTTGACCAGCCAGTTATTTTAGAACAATCGCCCCATTGGTCTCATGCCATTCTCTGGGCACTGTTGAGTCTAACCAGTTTTGGTATGGTGTGGGCTTACTTTGCCAAAATTGACTATGCCGTTCCCGCTCGGGGCAAACTAGAGCCACAAGGTGCAGTTAAAGAAGTCCAAGCTCCTGTGGGTGGAGTGGTGACAAAAATTCATATTAAGGAAGGACAGCGGGTTAAAGAAGGGGATTTGCTCCTTTCGTTTGAGCCCAAAGCTACTCAGGCTCAACTCACGTCTCTCAATAAACGCCGTGCTACCTTAATCAGAGAAAACCAGTTTTATCAAGCTGCAATTAATAATCCTAATTATCCACCTGTACCACCACCAGGTATGGATATACAACTGTCCTCACAACTACCTTCTGTGATCGCTAGTAGAAACACGCTACTGTCAGAAATTGGACTTTATCGCGCTCAATTGAGTGGAGGTTCTAACAGCGCTAATCTTAGCCCTGAACAACGAATTCGTTTACAATATGGTACTTCTGCACTTGAGGCTCGGATTGCTGAACTTGAGAGTAGAATTGGCTCTCTACAGGAACAGCTGAAACAGAACCAGATTCAACTTGCCAATGGCAGAGACATCCTAACAGTTGAGAAGGGTATTCTTGCAGATCTCAGACCCCTGTATGAAGAAGGGGGGTTTTCTAAGATTCAGTTCTTGAGGCAGGAAAATGAGGTCAAAAATCGCCAAACTGAGATAAACTCTAGGATTGAAGAAGAACAACGCTTGCAAAAAGAAATTGCTGGGGTCAGAGCCAATCTACTCAATACCATTGCGTCTTCTCAACGAGAACTGACGGATTTGATGGCACAGAATAATGAAAGGATTGATAGCTTAAACACCCAAATAGCTAGCATTATCAGTCAATTAAATCAACGGATTGTTGAGAACAATAAACAGATGGCTGAAATTGATAGCCAGTTGCAGCAGGCTAAACTAACCCTAAGCTATCAAGAACTACGAGCTCCTGTTGATGGAACCATTTTTGACTTACAACCCTCAACTCCAGGTTTTGTTGCCAATACTAGTGAGCCAGTGCTCAAAATTGTTCCCGCTAGCTCTCTGATTGCTAAGGTATTTCTTACTAACCGAGACATCGGGTTTGTGGAACCAGGTATGGAAACTGAAGTCAGAGTTGACTCTTTTCCCTTTAGTGAGTTTGGTGATGTAAAAGGGAAGGTACTATCTATTGGTTCTGATGCCCTACCACCGGATCCGGCAGAATTGCGTCAAGACTATACTTTCCCTGCCAAAATCGAATTGGATAAACAGTTCATGCAAGCTTATGGCAAAGAAGTGCAATTGCAATCGGGTATGTCTATAACTGCTAATATCCGGGTGCGTAAGCGAACAGTGATGAGTATTTTCACCGAGATGTTTTTGGATAAGACTGAAAGCTTGACCAAAATGCGCTAGCGGTCAGCTATCAGCTATCAGTTATCAGCGAACAGCGATTAGCGCTACTAGATCGGTGCTTCGCGTTCAGCTAACAGCTTTGTGGCACAGGCTTCTAACCTGTGCCACAAAGCTGTTAGCGTAGGGTGGCCAACGGCCAAGGGCAAATCCCCACACTTTCAATTTTGATTAATCTCGAACTATTAGGTGCGACCCGTGGTGAACTTAATTCTTAATGGTAAGAGCGCACCATTAAATAAATTCTCCCGTAAGCGCGATGCGCACGCTACGCGAACAAGGTTTATTTTAAGTAAGCTGAGGGCTCAGGATAATTACCCTTAATAAACATCTCCCTATCTCCCTATCTCCCTATCTCCCTATCTCCCTATCTCCCTATCTCCCTAT
>WTKN01000385.1 GCA_011524395.1 Moorena sp. SS36440bin_2 | reverse complement strand
TCTCCCCATCTCCCCATCTCCCCATCTCCCCATCTCCCCATCTCCCCACACTTCCCTCTCTTTCCCTAATTCCTAATGACCGAAAAAGCGATCATCCAATTACAAGGAGTCACAACAACCTATCCCAACAACCGAGGTTTGTTTAACGTCAATCTAGAAGTCAAGTCAGGGGACTTTTTATTTATCACAGGGCCTTCTGGTGCTGGTAAATCCACATTGCTAAAATTACTCTATGGTGAACAGCGTCCCACCCAAGGGAAAGTATTTGTCGATCAATTCAATGTTGGGCAATTACGAGGCGATCGCTTGTCATTCCTACGCCGTCGCCTAGGGATTGTTTTTCAGGACTACAAACTAATTCCCAAGCGCACTGTTTCAGAGAATATCGCTTTTGTGCTGTGGGCACAGAGTTTTACTCGCAAAGAAATTAAGCGACGGCTAACACCAACCCTTAAATTAGTGGGTTTGCAAGACAAAGCCAACTGTTTTCCAGAGCAACTTTCAGGAGGAGAACAACAACGGGTAAGTCTAGCTCGTGCCATTGTTAGTACACCGCCGTTGATATTAGCTGATGAACCAACAGGTAACCTCGATCCCGACAATTCGTGGCAGGTATTAAACATTCTCAGGAAACTCAATCACCTAGGAACTACAGTTATTGTCACAACTCATAATGAAAACTTAGTCAGAATCTCCGAACAGCCAGTAGTACAGCTGCGCGAAGGGCGTTTGTATTGCCCTTTTTAGAGGCAATAGTTTACGAAAAATCCTCACGGGGTGACAACAAAGCTCAAACCTAGATAGGTATTGGGTTTTAGGTTTTAGGTTTTAGGTGTTGGATAAAATGAGCGCATCGGAGTCATTTGTATTTCCCAGCAATTGAAGCAATTTTCACGCATACTTCGTCAATTATAGTTTTAATAAATCCATCCCGCAAAGGCAATTTTACCTAATACCTAACCCCTAAAACCTAACCCCTGTAAGATTTTAAAGAGCGCTTGTCACCCCCTGAGCGAAAAATCACACATTATGGGAGAGGACTGGGCTCAAGCATTGTTGTTCAATTTTCTTAGAACTCTCGGTCAGTTCTGCTCTGACTTGTTGGTATTCAGACTCAAGCAGCGGAAATATTTCCGCTGCTCCAGTGATGGTTTTCGACCTCCCCAAACTTTCCAAGTCTTGACACAGTTTGGATAGATTTATACCCCCTAGGGTAGCGCTACTAGACTTTAATGTGTGAGCCGCAATTTCCATGGCTTTTGGATCTTCTTCAATAATTGCTTGAGCCATGTTTTTTACTAACCTGGGAGTATCTTTTAAGTAAATTTCAATCAAACTAACCAAACATTCCGCCCCCCCTTCTCCGATACTGTCGATCAAGGATTGCAAAACCGAAAAGTCAACAGCTGGATCAGCTAGTACTGGTTTGGAAGGTTCACGATGGTGCGGACATTCACTCAAGGCACGGACTAACTCTGGTACCTGGATCGGCTTGCTAATGTAATCATCCATTCCTGCACTCAGGCACATTTCTCGATCCCCTTCCATGGCATTAGCAGTCATGGCAATAATCCAGGGGCGTGAATGAGCTGGCCATTGTTCACAAATGCTTTGCGTCGCAGTTAAGCCATCCATTTCCGGCATTTGGACATCCATCAAAACCAGGTCATAGGGCTGACGACTAAGAGCTTGGAGTACTTCTAATCCATTCCCTGCGACATCAGCCCGGTACCCCATCCGTTTCAACAGTTGCAGGGCTAACTGCTGGTTAACGATATTATCTTCAGCCAACAAAATACGCAAAGGATGCTTTTGCGCCATTTCAGTGTCAAGTTTTAGGTGTTCAGCAGGTGTGCGCTTAATCTTGATCGGCTGTCCGCTCATCACCTGGGTCAAAACATCGTAAAGCTGAGATTGCTTAATAGGCTTGTTTAAGACAGCTGCAATATCTAGCTGACTCTGATGATGCTTTGTATCTGATTGACTCATTGAGCTGAGCATTACCAAGGGCAAGGCTTGACCCTCAGACTCCTGGCGGATTTTCGTGGCTAGGGTAAAACCATCCATCTCAGGCATATACCCATCAAGAATGGCAATGTCAAATTTATCCCCCTGACTGAGCCAATCGAGAGCTTCTCTACCTGATGCTGCTGTCTGGGTAAGCATACCCCAAGACTTGGCTTGCTCGGAGATAATCGTGCGGTTGGTCGCACTATCATCCACAATCAGCAGCCGCTTTCCTTCTAACAATGGCTGAGATACTGGCAAGTTAGGTTCCTCGATCCGATCAGGCTGTTTAGCCAATACAGTGAAATAGAATTTAGAGCCTTGACCAACTTGACTCTCTACCCAAATCTTGCCACCCATCATGGTGGTAAGCCGTTGACAAATGGCCAAACCAAGACCTGTGCCTCCATATTGGCGAGATGTGGAGGAATCCACCTGAGAAAAAGACTGGAACAGGCGGTCGATCCGATCCTCAGGAATGCCGATGCCAGTATCCTTGACCACAAATTGGATTTCGTAGATTGAAGATTGGGTCGAAGCAGGAGAAAATCTGGTGGTGTTAGGGTTGCGGGAGGAAATCTGGGGGTGGTTGGGTGAAAATACTCTCGTGTTGTCTCTGGTGTTGTTCTGTATTCCGTTAGCTCCCCTGACCCCGTTGATATACCCCCTCTGCTCAAATTCTCCTTGTAAAGTGTAGTCCTTTCCATTGGCTAGAGTAGGGAAATTCAAAGAGTAATGTTTTCCGTACTCAGGACCAGACGCCAACGAGGAGTAGTTAGCAGTATTTGTTTGTTCTTTTTCTTTGCCATCAACCCATTCCCCTGTGCTCACTTCTCGGGCGGTTACAGAAACTAACACTTCCCCGATATGGGTAAATTTAATTGCATTCCCCAACAAATTGACTAGAATTTGGCGCAGCCGAGTCACATCTCCCACAATCATAGGTGGAGTGTTGGGATGGAATAGATAAGCTAACTCCAATTTTTTTTCAGCTGCTTTTGCCGCCAACAAGTCTAAGGATTCCTCAACGCAAGTGATCAAATTAAACGGTTGTTCTTCTAACTCCAGCTTTCCAGACTCAATTTTGGAAAAATCCAAAATATCATTAATGATGGTGAGTAAACTATCCCCACTATTGCGGATCGTTTCCACAAAGTTTCGTTGCTGGGACGTTAGATCTGTATCCAGTAGCAAACCTGTCATGCCAATCACAGCATTCATAGGAGTGCGGATTTCATGGCTCATAGTTGCCAGAAATTCGCTTTTTGCCTGAGTGGCCGCTTCGGCAGTTTTTCTAGCTTGCTCTAGGGCGAAATTTTGCTCAGTCAATTGCTCTCGTTGGCGGGTTTCTTGCTCAAGCAGGTGAGCCTGAGCAATAGCAATCCCAACTTGGTCAGCGACAGCTTCGAGTAACTCAATTTCATCCAGACTCCACTGACGAAATTCATCACACTGATGTATTCCAATCACACCATTCGGTTCCCCCTGATAAGAAGTACGAATTAGCAACATGGATTTGACTTCAATTTGCCAACATATTGGGATCATCGGTTTAAGAAGGGGGTCTTGGTAAACATTAGGAGAACTGATGGCTCGGTCTTGGACTAATAACTGCTCTAAATAAGGATTCCCCAGAATCGGAATTTCTAAATCCAGTATGGATAGATAACCCTTTTCTAAATACTCAGCCACTGTAGGAATGCGAGGATAGGGTTGGGAAACATAGGTATGAATGGTGCAACGATTGACCTGAAACACTTGACCAATTTGTGTGGCGGTGGTCTGAAAAATTTGTTTAGTGTTTAAACTTTGGCGGATTTCTTGGGTCACCTGTTTGAGTAGCATCACACGAGTCAGTTGCTGGTGTAATGCCTCCTCGGCTTGCTTTTGCTCAGATATATCAATCGATACGCTTAATACCGCTGGCATGTGGGAAATTGCCAAGGAGAAGGGAATTTTAGTAGTTTTAATGATACGCTTTTCTCCATCAGGATAGATGATAGTCTCTTCTGGAAGGTGTGTCGGTTCTCCACTCTCCAATACCTGCAAATCCGCCTCTCTAAACTCGAAAGATTTTAAGAAAGACTGAGCAAAATCTTCATCCCGATGGTATAGTAAATCATCTACTGTCGTACCATAAGCTTCCGCAACTGCTTTGTTGGCTAGAAGAAACTCTCCATCTCGGTTCTTGGCATAAATGAAATGAGGCACTAAATCAATAACTTGACGCAGTTGTTTCTCACTTTCTTCCAGATGTGACTTGGTTAATTTACGATTTGTAATATCTCGGATAGTGCCAGAGGTACCTGTGATAGTACTGTCAGGATCTAGGGTTAATTGCGCCTGAATTTCCAGCCAGCCCGAGCCGCCATCTTTGGTAAGATACCTTAGTTCCTGCTGATAATATTCCTGTTTGTTGGTAATTAGGGATTGAAACAATTCAATATTAGTTTGACGGTCATCAGCATGGAGATAATCAATAAAGTTAGTACCAATGCTATCTGCTATAGAAAAGCCCGTCATTTCTGTCCAAGTTGGATTAAGAAATGTAAATACCCCAAGCCCATCGGTTTGGAAAATAACCTCTTGCACATTTTCCACCACTGACCGATACTGCTCCTCTCTCTCCAGCAAGGCCAGTTCAACTCGCTTGCGTTCGGTAATGTCTTCCACAGAGCCTTCGTAGTAGAGCAAATTTCCATTAGTGTCTCGGACAGGGCGCACATTTTCCAAAATCGAGATTACACTACCATCTTTGCGATAAGCCTGAGCCTCAATGGATGATACAGCGCCATTTTCCGCGATTCTGTCAGTAAACTCGTTACGACCCTCAGTGTCCACATAAATTTGTTTTGAAACGTTCGTGATCGACTCTACTAGTTCTTCTGGGCAAGAATAGCCATAGATTCTCGCTAAGGCTGGATTGGCACTAATAAAGCGCCCATCGGGTGTAATCTGATAGATTCCCTCTACTGAATTCTCAAAGATGCTGCGGTAATTCGCTTCAGCTTGCTGCAGTGCTTCCTCGGCTCGCTTACGATTGGTGATATCACTAAAGGTACAAATGACTTGCTCTACTGACCCATCCACCCCCACCTGGGGATCGGCATTCACTAGTAACCATACCCAATCTTGAGTAGCTTGATTGTGGACACCCATAACCACATTTCTTACCAGTTTACGGGTGCTAATTGCCTGTTGGATAGGACGACTTTCAGTAGGGAATGGAGTGGTGTCTTCGTGAATGATAGTCCAATCTGAACCAAAAGGACTTTTATCCAACAATTCACTTTCGGTCAAGCCCAATATCTCTAGAGCCGCTTGATTAAAGAGCATGAATTCGGTTTTTGCCTCGAATAGCAATACCCCTACCTGCATTTCTCGAATCACTGTCCGGAATAGTCTTTCGCTCTCTTGCAATGCTTCTTGTCTAAAAGCTTGCAGTGCTTTACTCGTTTTCTGCTCGTAATATGAGGCAAGTAAGGTGAGGATGAAGATGATTAGGTTAGTTATCCCTATGGTGCTTGTTACTACCGAAGTATTTAATGTCGGAGAAAACCCAGTCTCTAATAGTGAAGTAACGGGAAACTTGGCTGCCATCATGGTTGTATAGTGTACAGAGGTAATGGCTAATCCTAGGATCACTGCCCAGCAAACCTTCCACCCATGAAGGACTTTTCTGGTTCCTACCCCCACATCAAAGGATAGCCACAAGATGAAAAAGGATGTCAAGCTGGCTATCACAACCGATAGGGCAACAAAAAGGAGGTTGTAGTGAATCAGCCCTGGTATTCTCATGGCAGCGATCAGCAGGTAGGGTATGGATGCGATCGCTAATCCCATTACCATACTGCCCACCATTAACTGTCTGAGGTTGGTGATGCGGCTGACACTATAGAGTACGGCACCAGATATTACCACTGCTACCCAGTAAGAAAGCAGTACCATCGGCATATCATAAGTGATGGGGATCGGGAACCGTAATGCTAGGATTCCCAAAAAGTTTATTGACCAAATCCCAACTCCCATGATCATTGCCCCACCAATCAGCCAACCTTTACGGGTAGGCTTTTGTGAGGTTTTTACTTGTCCAGCTAGAATCAGCACCGTATAGGTCACAATCGAGGCGATAGCAATGGATAGAACAACTAACTGTAGGTCATAGATACCACTCATTGCTCTATCTGTATCGCTAATTGGAACAGTTTTTATGAGAAAATTGAGCCAGACAAAAACCATGGAGTAGGGCATACCGAGATATTATCTCCCAGACCCTCGTTAGGGCCATGTTGACATATTTAGACGCGAAAATTGTCTCGTAATTCAGAATAGATGTCTTGAATTTACACAATTTTGATGAATTAATTTACCGTATAAATACGGATTTTTAGTATAGCTATATCCTGAAATATACCGAATCTAATCTATTGCTTGAATCAGAAATCACCAAATTTGAAACTTAGAACTTGTAATTGCATAGATTTTTTTAGCGGGTGCATCTCAATGCATGCAATTGACAAAAATTATCATAAAATTCCGACACTGGCTACACTACCCACTCTCCCTAAAATCCCCACGCTTCCGACACTTCCGGTACTTCCCTTCTTTTTTACAAAGATGAGATGCACCCTTTTTAGCTACCAAACAAGGGTCAACAGATAGCAGGCTCAGTAGATTTATCCATACCTAATTTAATTTTTGATAATTATCATTGGGTCTATACCGTAAAAACAACTACTTTGGTAAGCAGTCAGCCTAATGCTAGCATGCTAGCATGCTGAGGTAAATCAGATTAAACCAATGCTTACCTTTTGGATCCAAAAGCTGTCAGCTAATGTAAGGCAAGCCCTGAACAATAAACAGAGTAGGAAGTTTTTCGTAAATTAACAGTTAATAGTTAATACTTAAACGTTAATAGTTAACCTGACGTAAATCTTGTAAAACTGGATGTAGTGGGTCATACACTCGTTCAGAATTTCCTTGAATCACCCGGTGAATTGGAACAACCTCCACCACGCAGTTAGTGTAAGCGATCGCTTCCAACTGTCTTACCAACTCGGGTGACCAAGGTTCCTCACAAACTCTCTGATTTTGGCCAGTCAGCCACTCAATTAAATGCGATCGCATCACACCGGGTAAAATTCCAGCTTCCACTGGTGGTGTCCACCACTGACCATCTCCCCATCCCCATAAGTTACCTGTGCTAGTTTCCAGCCAATTCCCGTGATAATCTACCAGAATTGCTTCGAGTGCTCCCATATTTTGCGCCATTTGCTTTGCCAGCCATGGAGATAGGTAATTCCCGGTCTTGTGAGTAGGTAAGCAGCGATGAAATTTTTCGGAGGAGGACTGGGCTACCCAAGCAGTGATACCCTGTTCTTGCCACTGGGCTAAATTTGCTGGCAGAGGACGACCCATAATCAATTCTCGCCCATCGGGGAATAGGGTAATTCTCAGCACTGGGTAAAGGGTGATCAGTGATTGTGCTCCTTGGCGCAATTGCTCCCAATCCGGCTCTTGCCAACCAAATGCTTGTAGACTCGATTGGAGGCGATGGCAATGATTAGTCCAATGGGTTAGTGGGTGATCTAATGACTGATGGTAAACCCGTAGGGTGGTAAAAACTGTAGCGCCATATATAAATCCTGGCTCATCAATGGTCAGGCTCAGGGAGTTACCCTCAATTAGCTGACCTTTGTACCAGAAGCAAGGTTTTGACATCGCTCTTATAGTAATTAACCAGAATTGCGATTATAATCTGCTTTTCCTCTTCGAGCCCAATGCCAGAGAACGGATGGTGTACTGACCATGAATGTTGACCAAGTAGGGAACCATATAGGTTAAACCTGCTGAAATCCATCGCTGTCGATTCATCTGTCCTTGTAACAGAGCAGAACCATGGTTGATCACAAATAAAACTGAGCCAACGACCAAAGCCACCCTCAGCGCAGTTGGCATCAATTCGCGATCAACAACACTTAGACAGAACTCTTTTAGAGGTTTCACGCTGTAGCTATCTAGGAAGCTGTTAACGATACAATTTTACCTAACTGATGGTTTTTTTTGGCAGTTGACTCTTAATTACCCAATTAGCTAACGTCTCAACAAAAAAACGCATTTTGTTGACTGACTCAATCCTTGACTAAGTTAGACTTAAGTCTTCTTAAGCCCTTACTGGGATACCCTCCTGACTACGCGATCGCTGAGTTTTCAGCAAAGAAATATTAGTCGTCAACAAGAAACTGGCAAAGCTAGCAATAGCAATAATTGGAAGAATCGAGGTATCAGACAGAACGCTAAGAATAACGGTAGTACTGACTGGTGTTTTGGTGACAGCCACATTCACCGCTGCCATCAGGCAAAGCATAGCAATGGTGGGGTGAATTCCGGGTAAGGCGATGGAGATAGCTAAACCGAGATTAGCACCGATGAAAAATAGAGGAAAGATAAATCCGCCTCTAAACCCACCGTGGAGGGTAAAACTGATCGCAAACATTTTCGCCAAGGCAATTCCCAGTAACATGGTTACCCCCAAAGTGGGGCCTTGTTCAATCACTGTTTCAATTTGCTCCTCGCTAAAAAATAGGGTTTGGGGAAAGAATACAGCAATCAACCCGATCGATAATCCGCCTAGTGTAGCTAGCAAAATGTGCCGATGTTCAATCGATTTAATCCAAGACTTGGTAAAGCGAAAGATATAGATAAACACGATAGCAGCTAATCCACCAGCAACCCCGAGTAATGCACCATCAATTAAATTTAGCCAGGACAGAGTAGGTAACGTATCAAAAAGGTTAAAGCGGTAAATTCCTCCTACATCTAAGCCAGTACCAAAGCGGAAAACAGAGAAGCTAAAAATTGACGCGACAATGGCTGGTACGATGGCTTCATAGTATTCCAGACTCCGGCGGTGGGGAATTTCTAGGGCAAACAATGCCCCCCCGATCGGCGCACCAAAAAAGGCACCAAGAGCAGCACTCATCCCGCAGAAGGTCAATATCCGGATATGGCTGATTGCTAGTTTAAGCTTTACTCCTAGCCAGCTACCTAAGCTACCATTAATCTGTACCAATGGTGCTTCTGGTCCAGCACTCCCCCCAGCGGTGATGGAAATTAGAGAGGTCACAATCATGCCAGGAGTTTGACGAGGCTCCATCCTGCCTGGATCGTGAACTTTTTCGATCACCAACGCCATTTCACCGGGTAACCCCAAAAAGTAGAGGGATAAGCCCACGAAAAACCCACCAATGGTAGTGGCAATCCACACATAATTCCAAGAGGGTAGCCAAGTCGGAAAATAGGGTTCTAGAAATTCCGGTAACCGATGCCAAACCAAATGCAAACACTGTTCTAGGACAAAATAGTAACTAGTTGCTACTAATCCGCCAGCAATGCCAATCCCTGTAGCGCAAAGGATTAGTTGGATATAGGCTAGCTTGACTGGTGTATTGTCCCGATCTGATTTTTCCGTCTGATTAGTCCTTTGATTTACTGATAATACTTCAGCCGTCTCTGATGTCATTGTCCTCATGACCCAGTTGTCTTTTAGGAAAATTGGTTATTTTTTTGATCATGAACAAAAATAACATAAATAGATAGAGTCACTATGTATATAGTACATAAAAATAAATTTATTTTTACATTCAGCATTCTTCGCATCTTATTTTGAAATGCCTACTCGATAAGCTGTTATGCATTTAAACTGTGATAACAGCATTACCTTTATTTTTTATTT
>WTKN01000418.1 GCA_011524395.1 Moorena sp. SS36440bin_2 | reverse complement strand
GGGAGCAGGGAGCAGGGAGCAGGGAGCAGGGAGCAGGGAGCAGGGAAGAGGGAAGAGGGAAGAGGGAAGAGGTAAGAAGTAAGAGGGAAGAGGGAAGAGGGAAGAGGGAAGAGGTGAAAAATAATGTGTACCTCATGAGTCCTAGAAACGCTATATTATTTTTTTTACTGGTAATATCTTTTAGGTTAAACTAGCTCAAATATGACATTTGAAACACTAAAAAAATAGGAGCGAAGCCTTGGGATAATGCTAAACACTCCAAGGTAGATGTTTTGTTTAAATGTTTCGCGATAATTAGCAGAAAAACGCTGATCAAGGTAGGAAAGTTTATCGACGCGCAACCTAAGGGTTGTTTAAACCCTTAGGTAGACTAAAAAACTTAATCAGCAGTGACGGGTAATTGGGTTTTTCCAGAAAGCAAGGCTTTGGTGGTTGATTCTCCTGCTTGTTGCAATTGTCGTCCTAGCTGTACGTTCAATAACACTAGGGCTAGGGACTGACCAATGATGGCCAAGAAAACACTACTTGCAGTAGCATGCTGCAAACTACTCCAATGAAATGCGGAAAATAGCCATAAAGCAGGAGTATCATAGGGATTCATCGACCCAATCGCAAACAGAATGGGCGGTAATAAAATCAATCCTCCTACCGTTATCACAGCACCAGCGGCTCGCTTCTTTGCTTTCATCAACAGCATTAACTGAGCAACTGTGGCGTAAATCATGATAATACTGCTATTGAGCAACAGTGCGAACAGGGCAGCTATCTTATACTCATTGGCAGGCCAAAGTAGGATCCAGGGCAGCAACATCGCAGATGCGATCGCACAATTTATTGCCACTGCGACCACAGCGGGACTTTTGTCACCCCAGATTAAGTCAGCTATCAGCCCTCCTTTTTTGCGGAAAGTCCGGTCCTGATGTCGGTAACGAGCCCAATCTTGTAAGGTTTGTCGATGGGGACTCAAGGCAGCAATCAGAGCTAAAAACAGCACCAGGTTGAACACCAGCAGCATCTGTGAATTCTCTTCCAAACCATGGGTATAACCACGCCAGTTCTTGTATTGAGGGTTGAGGGCAAATCCTAAAATCACCCCTTGAAAGCTAGCGGTCAGCCAGTAACTCTGTTGCTTGTTAATCAGGGTAGCTTTAGGGTTATGGAAACAACGATTTAGCCCTTGCCCAAACCAGTAGCTTCCAACACTGTAGTTAAGGACAATAAAACCAGCCATAGTCCAGAAACTGGCACCGATATGGATACCAAACCAGCGCAAATCTTGGAAACTACGGTGATAATTATAAATCCTACTTGCATCAAAGGAATTAGAATCAATCAGGTACGGTAAGACCATGGTGGGATTAAACAACGTTAGCCAGTCGGCTGGGTAATGGCTGACACCACTGTCATGAATCACCATGGTCGTGATCCACAAAAAGATTAGTACAGCACCAGAACCTAACCAAGCTTGGAAACCTCCTAGAGATCTGCTAACTAAGCCAAATAGTAGCGCCATACTATAGCAAAATAGGCAACTGGTACCGAGAACGGTGTAAAATCCTATAAGCTCAAGCAAGTGGATTTTACCAGCAATAGCTGCCCAAAAATGCAATGGTAGGGCAAAAGCAACTGCTAGATAAAGCAATGCTGGTACCCCCAGTAGTTTGCCACCTAGGATGCTCCGGCTTGACTGAGGTGTCAGCCGCAGAAAGTTCAAGGTGCCACGACTTTCTTCTTTAGAAAGGTCACTGATTAGCATATAGGTGCCAACCACCAACAAGCTGAAGATACCGATAAGACTCAGCCAGACAAATACATCTTGCCACCACAGAGACCAGTTAATCTCAAAACCTCCCAAGCCATCTGGTAGGCAAGTAAGGTTGGAATAGTCTGTGACACCAGTGCAATATCGGTTATAAATGGTACGGTCACCATCAGCCACTGGTAGCTGGCTTCCAAAACCGATCAGCATCACCAACTGACCAACCAAGGATATTGCCACTGTAATCAGGACATTGCGCTGTTTGAAACTCCCTTTGAGTTCTCGAAACACCTGGGGATTCAATTCCCCAAGTTGGTTAACTAAATTATTAAGTGCCATATCGCTATTAGTCTCCTTTCAATCGCCTCGTTATGATGCAGCTATGATCGAGCTATGATGCTTGCTGATGACCTAATTTAAGGAAAATTGTTTCTAAGTCTTCTTGAGAGCACTGGAATTCTGTCAAGGGAATCCCAGCATTAACCAGCGATCGCAATAGCTGTGCACAATCCTCTTGACCTCCTGAAAAATGAATCCGCATCCGACCTGGTTCTGGTAATATCTCCCAGTCTTCTACAAGGGGATTATTTTTCAATTCCCCTTTCAGTACATCCAGCTGACCTAGGCTTGACAACAGAATTTGCTGGCGACCAAGACGCTGGTAAAACTCATCTAGGGGTGCGCTTTCTACCAGATACCCTAATTCCATGATGCCTACGGAGCTACACAGTTGGGCTAAATCACTCAAGACATGGGAGGAAATTAGAATGGTCATCCCCGCTTCTTGGAGAACCTTAATAATTTCCCGAAACTTCATTCTAGCAATGGGGTCAAGACCAGAGACTGGCTCATCCAGCAGCAGTAAAATCGGTTCATGAATAATAGTTCGAGCCAGGCTAAGGCGCTGTTTCATCCCCCGGGAGAGGGTAGAAATCAAACTATTACGCTTGTTGGTTAATTCAATTAGTTCCAGAACATCGTATAAGCGTTGTCGGCGTTTTGAACCTCGTAATTTATATAGACGTGCAAAGTAGTCTAGGTAGTCCCAAACTGTCAAATCTTCATAGAGGGGAAAATCATCAGGTAGATAGCCTAAACGCTGTTTTAGCCTAGGATTGCTTTGATCTCTTAGCAAACGCTGACCATTGATGTAAATCTCACCAGTGGTAGGTTCTTCCGCTGCAGCTAACATCCGGATCAGGGTGGTTTTCCCAGCACCATTGGGTCCAATTAAGCCGTAAACTTCACCGCTTTCCACTTGCAAATCCACCTCATGCACAGCCACATGCCGGTCGAATTGCTTGGTGAGTCCACGGATATCAATAGCCAATTCTTTTACCATCAGAGTCTGGTTGTAGCTGTTTAATTTGCATAACACTAAGGTCTATTTCGGTCAATAAAGCACAAGACCAAAGCCTTCTATTGCTTCGCGTTTACCCTTAGCTTTGAAAAAGCACGGAGTCGAACCGCAAAGGGAAATTCAGATGTTGGTTTTTTCTCCAGCCTAGCGCTTTATTCTTGATCTATGGGTTGACCTAGGGCGGTTGACCTTGGCTAGAATTATTCGAATTATTGATTTTTATTAGTTATCGCTAGTTTAGGGATTAATTCCGGACTTTTCCCTTGTGGCGAAGTATAATCTATCCGTTACATTGGTTAAATCCCTTCACCTATCCGTTGCCAGCTCTGGTAATCAAAAAATTCCCCTGATACACCAACCAGATGCTATAGTGTCATACGCTGCAACTTGCACCCACCAGACCTATACTTAAGCATCGACCAAACTAACTATGACTTACTCCTACCGCATTACCCTGCTACCTGGTGATGGGATTGGCCCAGAAATCATGGCAGTAGCTGTAGATGTATTGAACCTCGTTGGCAAGCGATTCGATATTAATTTTAAATTTACTGAAGCCCTAATCGGTGGCGTAGCTATTGATGCTACTAATGAACCCCTACCTACTGACACCTTAGAACTATGTCGCAATAGTGATGCCGTTTTACTCGCTGCTATTGGGGGTTACAAGTGGGATAATCTCCCCCGCCACCAACGACCAGAAACGGGATTGTTGGGATTAAGAGCAGGATTAGGGTTGTTTGCGAATTTGCGACCAGCGACAATATTCCCCCAACTGATTGATGCCTCGACCTTGAAACGAAACGTGGTTGAAGGGGTAGATATTATGGTGGTTAGAGAACTGACTGGTGGGATCTACTTTGGACAACCTAAAGGAATTTTTAATCAGGAAACTGGGGAGAAACGGGGAGTCAATACGATGGCTTACACCGAAGCCGAAATTGACCGCATTGCTAGAGTAGGGTTTGAAACAGCTAAAAAACGCGGTGGTAAACTGTGTTCGGTGGATAAAGCTAATGTATTGGATGTGTCCCAGTTGTGGCGCGATCGCATTACAACCCTAGCAGCGGAATATCCCGATGTGGAACTGTCTCACCTATACGTGGATAATGCTGCTATGCAATTGGTCAGAGCTCCGAAACAATTTGATACCATTGTTACCGGTAATATGTTCGGGGATATTTTATCCGATGCTGCTGCTATGCTTACCGGTAGTATTGGCATGTTACCCTCTGCTAGTTTAAGCGAATCTAGCCCTGGAGTCTTTGAACCCGTTCATGGCTCGGCTCCAGATATTGCGGGTCAAGATAAAGCTAATCCCCTAGCCATGGTGCTCAGTGCTGCGATGATGTTACGTTATGGCTTGGACCAGCCTGAAGCAGCAGATTGCATTGAACAAGCAGTTGTAAAGGTTTTAGATAAAGGCGATCGCACAGGAGATATCATCTCAGAAGGCATGAATCTCTTAGGTTGTCGTGCTATGGGAGAGTCCCTAATTCAGTGCCTAGAACAATCTTGATGTTATCCCTTGATTTTATCGGGTAAAGCTGCTGTTGCTGATCATAACTCAGGAAAATCTGTTGGTTTCCCCTGGTTAATCAGTACCCTGTCAGCCATGCAAAGCGCGAGTGGCGCATGGTTCTGTGTGCGGAACCTGCGTCCGCACCTGTCTTGATGCAGTCGCTCATGGGGGAAACCCCCGCGTGAAGGCGCTGCATCGCTCTCCAGCCCCGTGGGAACCCCCGCGTGAAGGCGCTGCATCGATTTTGCGGAAATACCCCCTTGCCGTGATGGCGTGATTGCATTAAAGTCAAACTGAAATAATAGGGTAAAAAGTGTGGTGTATACATCACAGCAAAGACAAGAAAACTACCAAACTCGGCTTGAGCTACCGAAGCTGATAGACCCTACGGTTTTGAGAGCTGCTAAGCATATCTACCGGGTTTACTACGAAGTTCATCCATACCTTGATGAACAGCCATCTGGTGTAGCCATTGACAGATATACCCTCAGAGGAAAGTTAATCTTTAGTGATAAACCTATCCTTCTACCAACTGAATGCTTTGTGGCTTTGAGTCAACTAGAAGGGGAATTTTATTAATAAATATTAAGTAAATCAGTCATTGGTCTTAGTTTTATGGTAGTAACCAATAGCAATTAGCAACTGACACAGGATATGCTTGGAGTATCCGCTGCTTTGACAACGTTAATAGTTTTCGCAATAGTTTTCGCTAGTGGTGCATCTATTGGCAGTTTTCTCAATGTAGTAGTTTACCGACTACCTGCTGGTTTATCCATCCTTTGGCCTCCCTCTCGCTGTCCCCATTGTCTCCATAAGCTGGGGAAGCGAGAGAATGTTCCGGTAATGGGCTGGCTTTGGTTAAAAGGACGTTGCCGTCACTGTAATACCAAGATTTCCAGCCGCTATCCCCTAGTAGAGGCCATAACCGGTTTGCTGTTTATACTAGTTTTTTGGATCTATGGTTGGGGTTGGCAAACCCTAGGGTATTGGGCATTTTTGAGCTGGTTGTTGACTCTGGCTCTGATTGATATCGATACGATGACCCTACCGAATTCCCTAACTCAGTCTGGATTAGTGGCTGGTTTATTATTTCAAGGAACTACTGGTTTTTTGGAGGGGTCTCAACCCATAGCAATAATTCCTCAATTAATGACTGGGGTGGTAGGTGCAGTGCTGGGTATTTGGTTGTTTGACCTGATTGCCTTTGGCGGTTCGATTGCCTTTGGTCAATCCGCTATGGGGGGAGGAGATGCTAAGCTAGCGGCGATGATGGGAGCTTGGTTAGGGTGGAAGTATTTGCTATTGGCTAGTTTCATCGCTTGTGGTGTAGGGGCTTTTGCCGGTGGCGCAGCCATTGCCCTCGGTTGGATGAATCGCAAACAGCCAATGCCCTTTGGTCCTTTTCTAGGGTTGGGAGCAGGATTGAGCTTACTGTGGGGTAAATTAATAGTGTCCACTTACCTAGAACTGTTTTTCCCATTAAGCTAAAAGTTATCTTAGGTGCTCTTTTCCCATCTAATTATTAAATTCGCCACTGGTCGCACCTGTTGAATAATCTTCGCTCACTATCTCAATTTAGACGTTGAAACCGAAAAAATAAAACTTCCTATATAATAGGAATCCTATAAAAATTAACCTAATCTAAAATTTTAGCTAATTGTCTACTAATCATAATAATTATAACTAAGTATAACTTATAAATAAAACGATAGATGAAATTAAACTATCAAATACAAAGGCTCTGAAAACTCTACTATTGGTGCTATTGGTATTGGCCTGTGTCTTGGATAACAATCAGAACTACCAATCTTCGCTGGGAAGCCGAGCTGATGCAGCAGGTGCTAGCTGCTCATGATATTCCAAGTCGGATTATTGATATTGGGATTATGTCTTATTTAGGTGCAGGTAGTCCTGCAGCTTTACAAGTTCGCTCACCAGATCAATGGACAGCTTTACTGTTGTTGAGTTCCCCAGAAGAAGAGCAGGCATGACAATCAGATAAATCAGAGTATAGCTAAAAAAATATAGGTGCGCTTGACCCGTAATTAAATTCGCCACGGGTCGCACATTCACGATAATACGTTAACAGGATTAATAATTTTTATGTCTCTATTCGATTGGTTTGCCAATAGACGAAAAATTGAACCAACCCCTAAACAACCTCAAGAACGGGAGATTGCTGATGGGCTATGGAAAAAGTGTGAAGCTTGCGGAGTTCTATCCTACGCTAGAGACCTGCAAGCTAATCAAATGGTTTGCAGTGAATGTGGCCATCATATGCGAGTCCCTAGTGACGAGCGGATCCGCCAGCTGATTGACCCTCAGACCTGGATCTCACTGGATGAACACCTACATCCGACGGATCCCCTGAAGTTTTGCGATCGCAAATCCTATAGTGATCGTTTGCGAGACAGCCAAGAAAAAACCAAGCTAACAGATGCGGTACAAACCGGCACCGGTAAGCTAGAGAATTTTCCCATTGCTTTGGGAGTGATGGACTTCCGGTTCATGGGCGGTAGTATGGGTTCCGTAGTTGGGGAAAAACTGACTCGTTTGATAGAACAAGGAACTAAGCAACAGGTACCGGTTGTAATTATTTGTGCATCTGGTGGAGCCAGAATGCAGGAAGGGATGTTAAGCCTGATGCAAATGGCTAAAATCTCTGGTGCCTTGGAACGCCATCGTGAAGCCAGACTACTCTACATTCCAGTGCTTACTCATCCTACCACTGGTGGGGTGACCGCCAGTTTCGCCATGTTAGGAGATATTATCATAGCGGAACCGAAGGCATTAATTGGATTTGCTGGACGACGAGTGATTGAGCAGACCCTACGTGAAAAGCTGCCCGATAATTTCCAGACCTCTGAATATCTGCTAGATCACGGCTTCGTTGATGCCATTGTACCTCGCACCCAGTTGAAAAAAACCCTAGCCCAGCTGATTCGCCTCCATCAACCCCAGCCTACTATACCGGTAGCGGTTTCCCTGCCAAAAGCAGTAGGGACTTCTGAGCTGGGAGTAGGGAGTAGGGATTAGGGAGTTTGGGGAGATGGGGAGATGGGGAGATGGCGAGATGGGGAGTCAGATGGTTTGATAATATTCCCAATTCCCAATTCCCAATTCCCTGTTACCTGTTGCCTATTGCCTGTTACCTGTTGCCTGTTGCCCCCACAACTCCCACACTTCCCACACTCCCCCCTCTCCCCAAACTCTTACCCCTGTTCCTTGTCAGCCATGCAAAGCGCGAGTGGGGGAGACCACGGCAGCGCGGTCATGGGGGAAACCCCCGCGTGAAGGCGCTGCCTCCCCAAGACCGCGCAAATCACGCTAGTTATTTTCGAGTTTAATTATCATGGGCTTTGCAGACCTGTCAATTGTGGAAATTGCCGCCGAGTATGACCTTCGAGTAGAAGAGGTATTCGATCTATGCCAGCAGTTGGGCATTGCTTACAAAAATCAAGACACCCATCTGCCTCTAGAAGATGCGAAGGCTGTTATATTAAAGATTTTGTCTCAAACAAAGGGTAATAGCTAATTGGTAATCCGTAATACCTGAGTTAGATAGCCGTGATTGGTTGACTCGGATCCCCCTCAGCGAGAGAATGTGCAGGGAATCAGTTAATGCTGTGCATGAAAAAATTCCATATGAGCCACATTTTTATTAGAGGAGAATCAACAATGAAGCGATTTATATTGCTGATCACGGCAACCCTATTCTTTGCCTTTCAAATTGCAGTGGGCAGTTCAGCAGCCCTTGACCTGTCTAAAGAGCTCCGCACCGTACCTTCCAATGAAGCAGGTGACACGGTGGTGATGAGTAACAAAGAGATTGTTAAGGGCTTACGCCTGTTTAACACTGTATGTTCTCAATGTCACAAGGGTGGTTACACTAAAACTGACCCTAACGTTACTCTTGGTGCTGAGGACTTAGAATTGGCAACACCACCCCGTGATAACCTGGAGGGTATCATAGACTATATGAACAATCCTACCACCTACGACGGGGAAATAGAGATTCCTGAATTTCATCCAAGCACTAAGAGTGCTGATGTTTTTGTCTATATGAGGAACGTCTCCCAAGATGACCTCCGTAATGTGGCTGGTTATATTCTCTATGAGATCAACCAAAGACCCGATACGTGGGGTTGTGGTAAAGTCTGTAACTAATTACGTTTGTTTGTACAGAGGTTAGGAAGCACGAAGCGAAAGGCTTTATGCTTATTTAAGCAGCAAGGGCAGAGGCTTCTTCTTTTGGCAGTTAGGGGTTAGGAGTTAGGGGTTAACCAAAATCAATAACCCTAAGGTTCCATAACTAGACCTTATTTGCTAAGAGAAGAAGCCGCTGCCCTGTTGCTCAATCAGTACATATCACTTCACATACTCAATGCTCCGTAGATTATTAGACTTCTTTGAGAAGTCGGGAACAGTGGACAACAATTCACGGGAAAAGTATCAAAAAACTACTTTCGCAAGAGGTCTATTCGTATCAATCCGTTATTTGCTAGTGGTTCTGGTGTTCTGCCTAGGGACATGGACGGTTAGTTCACCAGCCCACGCTGCGGTTAACCAATATGTCAGGCGCTACCTAGACGTGGCAGAACCTGTAGCGATTGCTGTAGATGGCAAGGGAGAGACTAAGCAGTTTGACGGCGAAGACTTGTCCGTTGGTCAAAACTTATTTTCCAAAAATTGCCAGAGGTGTCATGTGGGAGGATCTAATCTCATTGATCCCACTGTGTCCCTATCTCTGGAAAAGCTAGCTAACGCAACACCACCTCGGGATAATCTCAATGGTTTAGTTGCTTTTATGAGGCAACCGATGACCTATGATGGTCAAGACGAAAGCTTCTGGTGCCGTGAAGTCCCAGAGAGTTGGATACCACAGGAGGAAATCGAGAAGTTAGCAGCATTTGTGATCAGAGCCGCACAGAAAGGACCAGGATGGGGAACTGAGGATTTATTCTAAGTTAGGAAATAGGAAATAGGGAATCGGGAATCGGGAATCGGGAATCGGGAATCGGGAATCGGGAATGGCAAATAGGAAGAAGCAGAGATAAGGAAAGATTACTACATTAATTGCTGATTTAACTCCCCATCTCCCCATCTCCCCATC
>WTKN01000169.1 GCA_011524395.1 Moorena sp. SS36440bin_2 | reverse complement strand
CTTCTAACCATGAGCAACTGCCGTGGTTTCCCCCACTCGCGCTTTGCATCAAGACAAGGGAATGAAAATTTAAAAAATAGGGGGTTTAATTTATATCGTATTGTGCCTTGCAATTTCGTTATTTTGATACTTAAATTATAATTTATAATTTAATCTAATGGGCATTTAAATTGTTTTTTTTATATGACTACCCATTAAAGTTAGAACATTGATACAAACTTAAAAGCTAATGCACATCAATTTTTGCCTATTGCTAGCATGCCTATTGCTAGCATGCCTTTTGCCTTGCGCATAGCGCTATACCTTTGAGCAATTTAGATATCCCAATCTAAATGCTGAACAGCTTAGAATTTGGCATTGCTTAATAATGGCATGATTTTAAGAATTTTTAGGTGCCCTTGACCCATTAAGCATTAAATTCGCCACGGGTCGCACCTGTAAAATAGGCATCTATCTTGGTGGAACTGGCATCTTGCCAGTTTCATGCTTATTTTCGGGCAAAATGCCTGGGGGGATAACATACAAGCTAAAATCTTTACTGGGTAATAATTTCAGCCCATAAGTTCTTTCAGGTGCGCTCTTACCATTAAGAATTAAATTCGCCACGGGTCGCACCTAAAAGATGCATTCTGTTTTGGGCTGACATTGGACGTATTTATAAAGGTTTGAGCTTGCCATTAAGCGATGTAGCCCAGACCTGCGCGGGTTTCCCACACTCGGGCTTTGTATGAAGACAATGAATCGAGGGTTAATCTGGGGCTGTATCTTCCATAAGCTCATTGGCATCAAAGTCTTATATACTGAACTTTTTAGGGCTCATGTCACCCCCTGAGATCAGATCGAGGAATTGATGGATATGAAAAGGTTCCGCTTTATCCTAAAATAATAAGAATTAAGGTAGCGAAAAAGTATGATTATGTTAGTATTAATTAATTAATTGGAGTTTTTGTTATGGCAATTGATCGGGCACCTGGCGTTTATGTAATCTCTCAAGATGAGGTTGGAATTGTCTATAAAAAGTTTGGTAGTCCTTTACCATCTAATCGTCAAATTGCTCTTAATGGAGAAATGGGTTGGCAGGTTGATACTCTTGGTCCTGGAAGACATTTCCACTCTCCGTTGAGCTATAAAGTTGTTAAACAAAAGGCTATACATATTGATAAAGATGAAATTGGATTAGTAACCGCCAACGATGGTGCTTCTCTTGCCACAGGTAAAATGTTTGGTAAAGTTATCGAAGAATGTGATGACTTTCAAGATGGTCGTTCCTTTATCAAAAATGGTGGTCAACGAGGTAGGCAGTTAGGCATTTTGAGAAACGGGATTTATCGCATTAATACTCAACTATTTTCTGTTGAAATCAGGCCAATTATTCATATTCATGACTATGAAATTGGCTTAGTAGAAGCCAAAGATGGCAAGCCACTACCGATTGGAAAAACCTTTGGTGATGCTGTTGAATGCAACAATTTCGAAGACGCTCAAGCATTTATTGATAATGGGGGATATAGGGGACAACAGTTAAAGATTCTTACTACTGGCAAATACGCAATTAATACAGAACTTTTCAAAATTAAGAGAGTTGAACTTATCAAAATTGGAGTTAATGAAGTAGGGTTACTGGAAGCAAGGGATGGTCAGCCACTTCCACTTGGTCAGAACTTTGGTAAAGTTGTTGAATGTGGCACCTTTCAGGACGCTGAAGCATTTATCAAAAACGGCGGTCAACAAGGGAATCAGTTAGCAATTCTTCCTCCTGGAGTTCACTACATTAATACAGAGTTGTTTAAAGTTAACAATGTCCCAGTAATTAATATTCGATCAGGGGAGATAGGGCTAGTTATTGCTCAAGATGGTGCTGAACTACCACCAGGACAAATACTAGGTAAAGCTGTAGATTGCGATAATTTTCAAAATGCTGAAGCCTTTGTCAACAACGGTGGTCAACAAGGTAAACAGCGCACAATTATTACTGAAGGTTACTATAGAATAAACACTGAACTATTTACAGTAGTTACTACTGACAATGCCAAGCAATATGGACTGAAACCAGAACAATTAAAAGTTTACAGAGTTGAATCAGGTAAAATTGGTATTGTTACTACTTTTGATGGTAAGCCCTTACCAAGAGGGGAGATTGCGGGAGCAGTTCTTGAGGGACATAATAAGTTTCAGGAGCCACAGGAGTTTATTGAAAAAGGTGGCTATCGAGGTTTACAAGAAGAATTTATCGAAGAAGGTTTTTGGAGTTTAAATCCTTGGTTTGTGGAAGTTGAACAAGTTCCTTTAACTAATATTAAAGCTGGAACAGTTGGAGTTTTAATATCAAATGTTGGTAAGAATAGCCAAGCAACTCAAGAGCAAACTACTCATGGTTCTCAGTTTAATATCGTTCCAATTGGGTATAAAGGGATTCAGAACATACCAATAGAAGCGGGAACACATCCTATCAATACAAAAGTTAAAAATATAATAATAGTTCCTGCCCATGAAATAACTTTTGACTGGACCAATAGAGATAAACCAACAACTAACTATGATTCTAATTTGAACACATTAAAGCTTCGCTCAAAAGATGGCTTTATTTTGAATATTGAAGTCACACAGGTTATTAATATTGCTTCCCAAAATTCTCCTAAAATGATCTCTCGTGTGGGTTCACCAAATGCTAATAGTTTTCAGCAAGTTGAGGAACAAGCAGGAGTTCTTAGTCCGTTGTCTAAGGATGCGGTTAAATATAGCTCTATTAAAAACCTTGTGAATAGGGTATTAGAACCGATGGTTGGTAATTATTTCCGTAATTCCGCTCAAGACTATAATGCCTTAGACTTCTTACAACAACGGGATCAAATTCAGGAAAGAGCTACAGAATATATCAAAAGTGCTCTTAATGCTTATGGTGTTGAAGCGGTTGGTACTTTTATAAACGAAATTGGCTTACCAGCTGAACTTCAATACCTAATACAGACTCCAACAATTAACGATAATTTAAATTCACTAGAAAAATTTTTGCTATGGTGTGCTGGTGCAGATCATCACATTTTGGCACAAAAAGAATGTTTGACAGAACGATATAAATATACAGCAATTGGTACCACGGTTCTGCTAACATCAACAACGGCTATTTTTTCTGGTGGTTATGCTCTTTTTACAGTATTTGGTTCTGTAGCAGCTTCTTGTGTAGGAGGAACATTTTGGAGTTTTATAGTTTTCAACTTAGATCGTTTTTTAATTTTAAGCTCTAAGAGAAAAGAAACGGAATTAAATTTAAATTTGCCATTTATTGCAGCAACAAGTCTTCGATTGTTAATAGCATTATTGTTAAGTTTTGTGGTTGCTAAACCCCTTGAATTGAGGCTATTTGAAAAAGAAATTAACCAGAAAATAGAACAAAATAAGAATGAGATAGCCAAAGAAAAACTTACCGAACCAATAAAAGAATTGGAGCAAGAAATTCAATCCTTAAATAAAGATAAAAATAAATATAAAAATGAATGGCAAGATGCTGAATATGCGGCTAATGCAGAAGCAGAAGGTACACAGGGAACAGGCCAACTTGGAAAAGGAATTGTTTATCAAGACAAACGAAACTATGCAGATGAGATAAAACAGCAATTTATTGAATTAGATAATAAAGTTAAGGAAAAAGAGGATAAAATAGATAAGCTTAAAGAACGTAACCTAATTTTGCAGTCACCAGAGAGTAACTTAGAAGAACTGAATCAAGAAAAAATTGACAAAGAATCAAATGGCTTCTTAGCCCGTCTTGTTGCTTTAGAAGAACTATCTAAAGAAGATCAGAATATTCGTAATATTAATTGGCTAATAACCGCATTATTCGTTACTATTGAAATTTCCCCTATATTAGTTAAACTTTTGTCTGGCAAAGGTCCTTATGATTATTTACTTCAGCATAAAGAAAGTCAGGAAAATTATAATGAATATTTCCGCATCAAAAAAGAACAAAGACTTCAGTTATCTGAAGGAAGTTCAAAAAAATACATGAGAAAAATTAAGGAGTTTGAAGAGTAAATTACAAAACCAAAATACAGTGGTTTACAATTCACTTAGGTACAAAGTTTTGTTTTTTTAGGGAGCAGGGAGCAGGGAAAAATGCACAATATTTTCTGTACCTGATCTCAAGGGGTGACAACAAGGCTACAAAGCTTTATTGTGATCCCTTGAATCATTAAATAAGTATTTATACTCAGCAAAGTCTGTTTTTTTGCGTTCGCGTAGGGTGACCATTCGCGTAGCGTGGCCTCAAGGCCAAGGTCAATCGCTTCCCAACAGAATTACGTAATCTTAGTATACTACTTTTTGAAACATCGATGTTGTCATCGGACGTATCGCTCTTGCCTTTTGCCTCTTAGCTTTTTCCTATTGCCTCTTGCCTTAAAACCATAAACAATGTCCCTCAAACCTTGCTGAAAATTGCCCTATATTTACCTATTCACAACTCCTACAAAAATTGATATAGTTACCCTTGTCAGCAACGTTTAATCAACAGGAGGATTAGAGCAATTTATGAAGTACGGTAAGTACTTTTTAAACCTGGCAGCCTTTCTACTAGCACTAACTATATTAGTGTTGCCTCTGCCAGCCCAAGCCCAAAGCGCTGCCACCGTTTACGCTGACTATGAAAACGATAATCTAAGCGGTCAGGATAAATCCGGTGAAGACTTTAGTTACAATGTTTTTATCAATGTCAATTTACAGTCAGCCAACTTGAGCAACGCTAAGTTTATAGGTGCCAACATTACCAAAGTTGATTTCACGAATGCTAATCTACATGGAGCCAATTTTAGCGATGCATTCATTAATGGATCTACCTTCAAGGAAGCAGACTTAACCGATGCAGTGTTTGAATTTGCAGTGATATCGAAATCTGAATTTGATGGTGCAGATATTACTGGCGCTGACTTCACCTTTGCAACAATTTTGGATTATAAGCAAAAGCGGAAGCTATGCCAAAATGGTTGTTGATACTGGCTATTCTTTAGGATGTTAATGAAATTAATCTAAGTATTCAGCTGTCAGCCGTCAGCCGTCAGTGATCAGCCTTTGGCCTTTGCCTGTAAGTTAAAAGCTAAAAGCTGTTCGCGTAGCGCATAAGCTGATAGCTGATAGCTGATAGCTGATAGCTGATAGCTGATAGCTGATAGCTGATAGCTAATAGCTGAATACTTGCGTTAATTCTCATCTAAATAAAAACGGTAAAACAAATAATCATCCCGGAAAGGATGATCATCTGCGACATGATGAATAATACCTCGATTAATTAGTATTTGTCCAACAGTTACTGCGTCTTCCCGAGTAGAATTACACCGTTTTACCAACCAATCTACGGCTTCTGACCCAACAAAACAGCATCCATAACTATTGAGACGATAGCGACGGTCTTTAATATCCAATCCTCCTGGTTGACGCATTTCCTCGACCAATGTTTCAATGTCTAGTGTTACCATATCCTCTTGCAAAGGAGCCGTAGGGTAAGAGTCTATATCTACTTCATCCATCGGCTCTAGGAAACCTGAAACTAAAGCATCCTGGGTGTGTCGCTCAGACTGATACCCATTAGGAATATAGAGTTGGTTTTCTGGCGGTTTTGGCTGACGCTCCCCTAGCCAAGCCGTCAGCAATTTCTCTAACTGAGGCGATCGCACATGGAGGTCCCGTTGAGGAAATGGTATATGGATATCATGGCGACGCAGACTTTTCTCAATCCGGTAGTTCAAGTCACTCTTGATTTTAGGCTGCCGCTTGGGGTCTCCAGTCCAGACCAACAGCTCAAATTTGAGGGAACTCTCACCAAATTCCTGAAACCAAACTTGGGGATAGGGCCTCAGTAACACTTCCGGGTGACTCTTAGCAGCTGCCAACAGTGCCTTCTTGACCTGCTCCACATCAGATCCGTAAGCCACTCCTACAGGAATCTTGAGCCGGGAAATCGGGTTACCGTGACTCCAGTTAATCACCTCAGTTTCTAAAAAGCGGGCATTGGGCACAATTATTGTTACTTTATCCAAGGTGCAAATTTCTGTACTGCGGGAACCAATGTGCTGCACAGTTCCCACCAAATCGTTGACCTTAACAAAATCCCCCTGTTGAATCGGTCGCTCTAGGGTGATAATTAAGCCACTGATAAAGTTGTTAGCAATATTTTGCACACCGAAGCCAATTCCCACCCCTAAGACACTGGCAAAAATGGTTAGGGAACTTAAATCCAACCCAGAACTTTGGAGTATGATAATCATGCCCAAAAACGTCAGGACATACTGGGTCAGGGTAGCAATTACCTCTTGCACCCCTGAATCAGCACCACTTTTCCCCAAAATGTAACGCCTCAATAGCCTGGTGAGGGCACTAACCGCAAACCATAGTACAACGGTTAATACCACCAACAACAGGACTTGGATCGCAGAATACTTGCTTTCTCCCGAACCAATTACAGGAGACTTGAGGAAGTTTAACAGTTCATAACGCCAACTACGAACTTGGGGAAATAGGTCACTAATGGTTAAGATAACTGTAGTCCACAGGATAAACTGTAAACCTAACAGGGCTGCCCCCAGAAATAATTTGGCTGGGTCGTGCCAAGGGAAAAAAGGCGAAGCCGGATTGCCTAGCCAGGAGGTCAGTTTCCGGAAGGCAAATTGCCTGAAGAAGCGTAACAGCAAGTACAACAGGATTAACAACACCAGCACTATGGCTGTAAACCTTACTGCCTGACGACTATAATCTGGCATGCGCTGTCGTTTGCCCTGCCGGATCGCCTTTTCAATCAGCTTCTCCCATTTCTCGGCTTGCTCAAGAGGATCAGTATCAGGAATTTGATCGGCCTTGGTAATGGTGACCAGAATGCGCTCGGTAAACTTGGTACGAAGAATCCCCTCGTTTTGCCCGACATATTCAATGTCGACATACTGAGGTTTTTGTGGGGATTTCACCTCCCTTGCTAAGCGCTGATTGATCAGCTCGGCTCGTTCAGTAGCGCTAAAGTTTCCAGCATTGCCCACTTGAAACAACTCAATACCATCCACCACCACAGGAGCTTTCTTAGTGCCATTTGCCAAAGATGCCTGTGCTAAGGTAGAGGCTGGTAATAGGGTGAGCAGTAGGGTAAGTACACCTAGCAACACCAATCCCAAGGAACGCTGAAACCTAACCCTTGGGAAAGGGTTAATGGAAAATCGAACATTGAGAAAAGATTCCATAGGTTACTGTCTACTAACCTTACATTTTCAATAACATTAGAATCTCATGGTTAAGATTGAGCTAACTAGCTGTGCTATACTACCCGTTCTAAATGTGTAGAGGAATCGTTTTCCTGATTTGGCATTCCCGGTTTGAAACCCTCCAGCAGACCACTGACCACGACCCACGTGCCGACTCCCATTATTAAAAGTACCACTAAGCCAATCAACCAAACCATAGGTTTATTCTTGGGCAGAGAGTTGGAGACACTTTTATCACCTAATAGACTGGTCTGGTCAAAGTTCTGTGCAGTGGCGTTCAGGTCATTTTCCCGTTTCAAGGTTGCTGTAATCTTGTAAGGACCAATCCGCAGGGTGTCCTTGCTTAAAAAAGGTTGAATACCAGAGCGAATCTTCCGCCCGTTAATAAACGTGCCGTTGGCGCTGCGGTCAGTAATATAGAATTGAGTATTAGCCACTGTGATCAGGGCGTGATAGCGGGAAATTTCTTTGTCAAGAAGTACAAGATGAGACACAGATTGACCGGCTAACTGTTCTGGCAAATGGTCATTTTCTCGACCAACAGCAATGGGCGGTCTCAGAACAGGTTTCTTTAACTCGCCGGTTTCTGGGTCTTCCCAGGTCAATTGAATATAAATAGGTTCAGCCAAGATTTCACTCCTTTTGACACTCCCCGCTTTAAAAAGACGGGGATTCCTAGATCTACGACCGGCCTTAAACCTTTGCATCCTTGCCGCAATACCTAAACCGAAATCCCGTCAAGACTAAAATTTTAGTTGAGTTTACGTGCATACCCAGCGGGCTAGTCTCGCATGGGGCGTTTAGTTACTTTTTGAGAAGTGCCTTAAAAGTCCGTTGCTTCCCTGTTTCACTCGGTTCCGGCGTGCCGGAGACGAAACCTTAGAAGAGTGGAGCCTTAATACAAAAGTTTTCACCCTTTTATGCATAGCCAGTAACCCTTAAAGGCTCCACTCTTCTTACGGTAACTTCTAACCCCGCCGTACCGTTTATTTTCAAATTGTGATCTTGCTGGGTTCACACACCAATTGTTAGTTGTTCGCGTAGCGTGGCCGTAGGCCAATGATTAGGTTTTTAGAGAGGATTTTCCTTACCCTCTGGGCATTACTACTTAATGGTCAATAAGTTACGGGTCTCTTTCCCGGCTCAGCCACGGTTTTTCAGCCTGTACCCTATATTATTCTACCACGTCCAGATTAAGACGCCGGAAGCTTCTGAATTTTTTCACGGCGACTAAACTCGCTATTCACTTTCATCTCCACTTTAAAAAGACGGAGCTTTCAGTGTTTAAATTTATAGTAACTGGAACATCGTGGATCAGTGCTGAGTGGGTCAGTGGTGAGTGCTGAGTTTTGATTAGCACATGAAAAAAATATTGTCAACCATGGCCACCGGTGCTCAGGGGCTGACAACAAGAGTGAAAATTAGATAGGGTGTCGGGTGTGGGGTTTTAGCTAAGTCATGGGTAGGAGTGAGTTCCCCCTGACAGGGTGACAAAAAGGCTAAATGCCATGGAAACCATGCTGTCAGCCTCTCGTTAAACTGAGGTAAATTAATCTTGAAGCACTGATTTTGACTATGCCTGATTTTTTGCCCATTGCTTACTTTCAGAACAAGTTTGTCCCTTTCACTGACGCCAAAATTTCCATTGCTACCCATGCCTTGCACTACGGGACTGGAGCTTTTGGCGGATTACGCTCTCTCCCTGACCCGGAAAACCCACAGCAATGTTTACTGTTTCGGTTAGACCGCCATTGCCAACGCCTAAGTAATAGTGCCCGGTTATTACACTACAATTTACCTGCTGATAAAATCGAGACTATTATCGTTGATTTTATAAAACAAAATAAACCAACTACATCTTTTTATATCCGCCCTTTTGTCTACACATCAGATTTAGGAATTTCCCCGAGACTCCATAATATTGAAAAAGACTTTTTTGTTTATGGATTAGAATTAGGCGATTATTTATCTCCTGAGGGAGTTAGCTGTCGGATTAGTTCATGGCATCGACAACAAGACCAAAGTTTACCCTTGAGAGGTAAAATTAGTGGGGCTTATATTACCTCTTCCTTGGCGAAAAGCGAAGCAGTAGAGTCTGGGTTTGATGAAGCCATTATGATGAATTCTGAGGGGAAAGTATCGGAAGCTTCTGGGATGAATATCTTTATCGTCAGAAATGGCCAGCTGATTACCCCTGGATTCGATCAGGATATCCTGGAAGGAATTACTCGGGATAGTATTCTGACCCTTGCTAAAGACTTGGGCTTGCCGACTATACAACGGCCAGTGGATAAATCAGAACTATTTATTGCGGATGAAGTATTTCTGAGTGGGACAGCAGCAAAGATCACCCCAGTTAAACGAATTGAAAACTATCAGTTATCTTCAAACAGACCAATAACTGAAAAGCTCAAAGAGATGCTAGCAGCGATTACGGAAAATCGGGAACCGAAATACAAAGACTGGGTGTCTACGGTTAATATTGATAGTTAAGCTAAGGTTAGAAAAGGCAGGGCCTGTCTCTTATACACATCTCCG
>WTKN01000097.1 GCA_011524395.1 Moorena sp. SS36440bin_2 | reverse complement strand
AATCGGGAATCGGGAATCGGGAATCGGGAATCGGGAATCGGGAATCGGGAAGAAAATTTAGATTTACCTGACTAGAGTAGGAAACGCTATATTATAGTTTCAAAGATATATTGTTACACAAATTGGCAAAAATATTTTGGCAACTAAAGAGCTATGACTCTGATTCAGCCTACCTTCTAGCTTCCTTGTTACCCAGTCAGCATTATTTTAATACCACAAGTTGCTCTAATTGGCAATCCATAAGGCTTCTGGGTTGGTTGTCATCCCGTCAGATCGGCTGCTTTAAGGCAGGATGCAGAAAGCAGAAGGCACGTTATACCGTAGTTGCAGATATTTTTTAAGAATTCCATTGATTTTACAAGCGATGCAGAGGTGCGACCCGTGGCGAATTAAATTCGCCTACGGAAAACGTACCATTACGGTCATGGGGGAAACACCCCCATGACCGCGCTGGATCAAGACAATGATTTAGGATTGCTATATGTTACAAGCTTTGTTTCCTGCTAGCTATAAAGGATACTATTTTGAAACTTTTGTCAAGTACATTTTTTACTAAATTATATGATCTTACCCTGGTTAAATTTAGCCATTAACTTATTGATTGTAAACAATAATTTATGAAACTTAATCCTAATAAATAGGAGTGTTTTTTAATAAAGATGAGAGCTATATCCCTTGTCATATCGGCTTTATAACTATTTTCGTCCCTCCCAAAAAATATAGTCTTGACTTTATCAAAGAATAAGGATAGAATACCAAAAGTTATTAATCAGCCCATATGATAATATGCTAGTGAATTATCAAAACAAACACATGATGTCAATCATAACAAAATAAAGCTCAAACTTAATATCAAACATAAAAAGATGATAGCTTAACAGCCAGGAGCAGATGGTTTTTAAACTGGAGTTTTAATTTGTGGAATATCGATATTTAAACCTAATTCTAAGGATCAAAAAATACGGTGATATTGACTTTAATTCCTGTGGGTGAGTAACCGCCGACGGTCTCAGGGTCAGCAGTAAATAAACATGATCAGATGCTCAGGTTAGCTGACGTTTTGTATCAGTTTTATAGAGCAGTGTAGAGGTGATGATAAAGTGCGGCTCGTTCTAACCAAGAGCCTCTAGTTTCTAGAGGGGTATGGGTTAGGGGAGTCGCGAGGTACCAACCTCAAAATTCCTAACTATCTTCTGGATTTGGGTGAAAGTCCCACTCCTGAGGAGACAGGTGACTCCCTACCTTGGCCACACCAAGCGAGCGGAAAGCTCCCAGCAAGCAAGCTGGCACCAGGGCAGAATTAGGACCCTTTGCAGAGCGGTCTTACTTTCAGATACGGAGATTTATTGGAAAAGCATCACATAACACCACGCGCACTAGGTGGAAAAAACAAAGATAAAAATCTGGAATTATTACACCTACATTGTCACGATACCAAACACGGAAAGAAACTTAGTTCTAACGAATTAGATTAAAATCAGTTTTAGAGGAGCAACTGTCAAGGATTGTACTGTAATGAGGAGCCGTATGATACGTGCATTGTCACGTACGGTTCTAGAGACGAATCAGTGGGGTGACTCACTGGCTTAGTTTGATGGAAACTGCCTGCGGGTATCCAGATAATAAGTGATATTAAAAGCAAAAAATCTAATAAATAGTATATAAAAAAATGCTGGAGTTAATTAATCGTTACGAACATGGCTTTGTTTCTGTTCCTGTAATCTTAGCCTGTAGAGAAAAAGGATTATTTAAGTTAATAAAACAAAAAAAAAGAACCCACCAGCAAATAGCTAATACTCTAGGGGCAAATACGGGTCATCTGCAAGTATCCTTAAGAAGGATGCAATTCCTAGGTTGGCTATCAAAAAATGAAGTTGATGAATACTCCCTCACAGACAATTCTCAAGCTTGCTGGTCCATTCCTGAAGAAATATTAGAGTTATACAATCTACCTATAGAATCATACTTACTGGGACAAGAAAAGTCTGCTGTTATGAAAAGTTGGATAGAGCTTTATAAACAGCAGTGGCATATTAATGATAGAACGATTGTAGATTTATTATATGGGGTTTTAATAATACCAATTATGCTGGCGCTTCATAAGCATAATTTATTAGAATTAGATGAAAAAAGGCCTTTATTATTTGGTGTAATTCCTAATATCCGAGAAGAATTATCAAGATTCTTTATAGCTAAAGAATGGGCTGATAAGATTTCGATAAACGTCGAAAAATACAGCAAAAAAACGAATTACAAGAATTATATATGCTTGAATGATATTGGTAAATACTTAGTTGCAAGGACACAAATTGAATATTTAATTAATTTAATAGCACTAAAAACATTTTTTTATTCAGAAAATATCCAACTTAACAATGAAGAAATTTAGAGACGAATTTTGAATATTCCACAAGGGCAGTTTATTGATTATTGTTGGGAACCCCCCCCCAAAAAAAAAAGAGGATTCCGCCATTATTTTGGTGGATTACTAGGGGATATTGAAAGTAAAAACATATCTCAAATGGCCAATAACTCTATTGGAGTAGTTTATAATCGGTTACATCATTTCATCGCAGATTCTCCTTGGGAGACTAGTCAAATCAATCAACGTCGCCTAGAAATAATTAATAAACGTTATCAAACCAAATCCAAGAGAGGATTTAGTTTAATTTTAGACGATTATGGACACCGAAAAAGTTGTAATTTTACGTCTAAATTAGGCCGACAATACATTGAAAAAATCGGTAAAATATATACTGGAATAGTAACCGTAACAACTCATTATTAATTATGATGAAAAAAAAAGTTTATCCTTAGATATTAAGTTATATCAACATTCAAGTTATTTACCAGAGGTAAAATATGACAAATTATTTCATAAAAAGCAAGATCTAGGAATAGAGCTAATAGACCGCAGTTTCAGGAGAAGCTATCGTCCAGGAATAGTTTTAATTGATGCTGGTTATGGTAATAATACAACATTTATGAAAAAACTCGAACAAAGGGAATTAAAATATTTAGGAGGAATCGCAAAAATAAAAATAGTAGTTAAACAAAAATCCTCTGAAGAAATACAAACTAGAATATATGAATTAGCTAAAAGCATACCAACATATAAATTTGAGCAAGTTAGTTTAAGTTTAGAAAAACCAAAAACAGTTTGCTTAAACAAATGTAACGGTTCAATTTCACGCCTTCAAAGATAAAAAACTTTTGCTATCGCTATGAATGCTAGTTCTATAGATGAGGCAACAGAAATGGATTATTTTATACCAATGTTGATAGTTTAAAAGTTACATATTAATGGATATTAAATATCTACTCAAACATAAAATGGATATAGTTTTTTTTTACCGAGAGGCTAAAATATGCTTGGGATTAAAATAATATCAAGTAACATATAAATGGATCATAAAACGTCATTTTTTTTATTTATCATAAGTTAAGGGTAATACAAATGCAATGGGGAAATCAAGCTTTTAATAAATTTACTTATGCTTTTTTAGCTTTTTATACAGCTATTTATTTACGTTTTTGTAATTGGTTTACTAACAATCGTGACGTATTTGCCTCTCACACAAACAGTTTGGGCTATATTTGGGGTTAAAAGTTGTGCAAGTCCCACTATCCAACAATAGTTTTGAGGTTATTGTCACCCGGTGAGCTAAATTCCAGATCATAAAAGATCGCCAGAATTATTATACAATAGTGTACTATATATAGCGTCTTTACGTAAGTCCTGATGAATATACAAGACCAAGATAAACAATCTCTCTCTCCTTTACAGAAAGCACTTTTAGCTTTGAAAGATGCACGAATCAAGCTAGCTTCGTATGAACGCTTTAATGAAAAAGAACCAATTGCTATTGTCGGTATGGGTTGTCGTTTCCCTGGAGACGCAAATACTCTAGAGCATTTTTGGAATCTTTTACATCATGGTGTAGATACTATTACTGAAATTCCTTCAGATCGTTGGAATCTTGATGATTTATACGATTCTAATCCTGAAGCGCTTGGCAAAGTTTACACCCGTGCTGGTGGGTTCTTACATCAACATCATATAGATCAATTTGATCCCCAGTTTTTTGGCATTTCTCCTAAAGAAGCTCTCAGCCTTGACCCTCAACACCGTTTGTTGTTACAAGTTAGTTGGGAAGCATTAGAAAACATGGGACAAGCACCTCAAAATTTAGAGAATAGTTTAACAGGAGTTTTTTTTGGTATTTCACAAATAGAATATGCTAGATTGGCACTATCAGACTCTAATCAGTATGAACAACTAAATATATATGATGGTACAGGGAGTGGTTTATCTTTTGCTTCAGGACGTCTTTCCTTCCTTCTTGGCTTGCAAGGTCCTAGTATGTCAATTGATACATCCTGCTCTTCTTCTTTATTAGCTGTACATCTTGCTTGCCAAAGTTTACGAAATCGGGAGTGTAATTTGGCAATAGTTGGAGGTGTCAACCTTAACCTTTTACCGGAAGGAACAATATTGTTGTCAACAGCTAAAGCACTTTCACCGGATGGTCGATGCAAGACCTTTGATGCCTCAGCAGATGGGTTTAGTCGAGGTGAGGGTTGTGGAGTCGTTATACTGAAGCGAGTCTCGGATGCCATTAATGATAGAGATATAATTTGGGCTGTGATTCGAGGTTCGGCAGTCAACCATGATGGTCCGAGCAGTGGTCTAACGGTTCCTAACCAAATAGCTCAGGAGAAATTAATTCATCAAGCTCTAAAAAATGCCAAGGTAGAGCCAATTCAGGTGAGCTATGTAGAAGCTCATGGTACCGGGACATCCTTGGGAGATCCAATTGAAGTAGGAGCTTTAGCATCGGTATTATGCGATCCACATCGCAATTGGGAGAATCCTTTAGCAATTGGTTCTGTTAAAACGAATATTGGCCACCTAGAAGCAGGAGCTGGAATAGCTAGTCTGATTAAGGTCGTAATGTCACTGCATCACGAAGAAATACCACCCAATTTACACTTTTATACACCCAATCCTCATATACCCTGGAATGAATTTCCTTTGGTTGTTCCTACCTCACCGATGCCCTGGCCACGTGGAGAGCAACCAAGAATTGCAGGGGTTAGTTCCTTTGGAATGAGTGGTACTAATGCCCATGTTTTATTGGAAGAAGCTCCAATTCAATTAAAAGTTACAGCTAAAGACTCATTAGAGCGTCCAATTCATATATTAAGCCTTTCAGCGAAAACAGAAAAAGCACTTAATCAATTAGTAAGTCGTTATCAAAAGTATCTAGAAACTCATCCTGGATTAGAACTGGCCGATATTTGTTACACAGCAAATATAGGGCGCAATCAATTCAAGCACAGATTAGCAGTCATCGCCTCTGACCAACAAGAATTAGTTAAAAAACTTAGTAATTTGGAAGCAAAAGAGGAAGTTACAGGAGTATTATTTGGGCAGTTATATAGTGGTGAAAGTTCCACAAAAGTAGCATTTATATTTACCGGTCAAGGTTCCCAGTATCAAAATATGGGATGGCAACTGTATCAAACACAACCGGTTTTTAGGAAAGCATTAGATAAATGCGACCAAATCCTAAGTTCCTATATAGAAAAGTCTCTGCTAAAAGTTATTTATTCCCAAGATGTACAGGATTCAAATTACAGTCTATTAGAACAAACAGCTTATACTCAACCTGCTATATTTGCTATTGAATATGCCTTAGCTGAGTTATGGAAATCCTGGGGAATAAAACCAGATGTTGTCCTAGGTCACAGTGTAGGAGAATATGTAGCTGCGTGTATAGCAGGAGTTTTCACTCTAGAAGATGGATTAAAACTGATTGCGACTCGTGCCAAATTGATGCAGCAATTGCCCTCTAAAGGTAGAATGCTTGCTGTAATGGCATCAGAGCAAAAAGTGAATCAACTGATTACCCCTTATGCAGAAAAAGTAGCAGTAGCAGCTATTAATGGACCTGAAAGTGTAGTTATTTCTGGAGCTAGTGAATTCATTGAGGAACTTAATCGAAGAATAGAAAATGAAGGAATAAAAACTAAATATCTAGAAGTTTCTCACGCTTTCCACTCTCCTCTGATGAAACCAATGTTAGTGGCCTTTGAAAATGTAGCCAAAGAAGTCACCTACAATCAGCCTCAAATTCCCATAATATCAAATGTAACTGGAGAAAAGATTTTTCAAAAAATTACCACAGCTCAATACTGGGTAGATCATGTGGAAAACCCCGTAAAATTTGCCCAAAGTATCAAAACTTTAGCCAAGCAAGGGTATGAAGTATTCCTAGAAATAGGACCAAAGCCAATTCTGTTAAGTCTAGGGCAACAGTGTTTGCCAGATAATCAAAAAATATGGTTACCATCTTTACGTCCAGGAATAGACGATTGGCAACAAATGCTTGATAGTTTGGGACAGTTATATGTACGGGGGGCGCAGATAGATTGGTCAGGATTTGACCGGGGGTTTAATCGTAGTAAGGTAGTTTTACCCACTTATCCATTCCAAAAGCAACGTTATTGGAAAGAAACAGTTAGGAGCGATTCAAAAGCAATATCTTCGGTTAAACTCCATCCTCTAATTGATAAAAAGTTCCAATCTCCTCTTTCAAAGGATATTTTCTTTGAGTCTAATTTCAGTATCAAGATACTTCCATTTTTAGCAGACCATCGCGTATATCAAAAAATTGTAGTTCCTGGAGCTAGTCATATTTGTCTATTATTGGCAGCAGCATCTCTAAGCTTTCCCACTCAAGAATGGGAGTTGGAGGATATTATCTTTCCCCAAGGTCTAGCAATTCGAGAACAAGGCATACGTACTATCCAGGTAGCTTTGAGTCCACAGGATGGAGCTTACTCATTTCAAGTTATCAGCTTTGATGGAGATGTTAAATCTCAGGTTCAAAATAATTCAAATAATACTCAACAATTCAGTTCTTGGGCTGTTCATACTACAGGTAAAATTATTCCAAGTAATAACAAAAAAATAATAGTAAGTGTTAAACAAATTCAATCTCGTTGTCATCAAAAAATAGAGAGTGAAAAAATTTACCAGGAGATATCGAACAGACAAATTCAATTAGGGGAGAGTTTTCGATGGATTAATCAAGTATGGCTAGGAGATGGAGAAGTTCTGTGCCAAATGAAATTGCCAGAGATACTCCAGGATATAGACAAGTATCAACTACATCCAACCCTGCTTGATTCGTGCTTTCAAAGTTTAACTGCACTGAGCTTAAATCATAGTAGTAAAGACAATCAAACCTTTGTCCCATTCAGAATTGAAAAATTTATTTTTTATAGTCCTCCAGAAAGTAATAAACTTTGGTGTCATGGCTATGTAGACAAAAGTCAATCACCTCTAGAAAATACCCTGAAAACAGACATACAGTTACTAGATAAAAATGGGCATTTAGTAGCTATGGTTAAAGGTTTTGAAAGCAGAAAAGCGACTCCGCAACTGTTGCTAACAACTCTAGAATCAGATATCAATAATTGGTTTTATGAAGTAGAATGGAAAACTAAAGCTCGTTTTTGTAGTTTACTATCTGCTGATTACCTGCTAACACCATTAGAAATTAAGCAGCAAGTTGGCAATACGATTATAGAATCATTACCCCCGACAGATTTAGAACACTACCAAGAAACTTTTACTTACTTAGAAAACTTGAGTGCAGAGTATATAGTACAAGCGTTTGTAGAACTAGGGTGGGATTATCAACCAGGAGAGAAATTGTCTCTAGACTCAGTAGCTCAACACTTAGGTGTTGTGTCTAACCATCAACAACTATTGAACCGTCTACTGCAAATTCTTGAAGAAATAGGGATTGTTTGTTTAACTCAACAGCAGTGGCAAGTTCAGCAAACATTAAACCGAATTAGCCCAGTACAACAAAATCAGTCCCCTCAGAAAATACCTGAAATTAATCTTTTACACCGTTGTGCATCTCAACTGAGTAGGGTGTTGCGAGGTGAATTAGACCCAGTACAATTGGTATTTCCTCAAGGAGATTTAACAGATGCTACCAAAATCTATGGAGAATCTCCTATATCTAAGTTAATGAATACCATAGTAGAAAAAACGATTACAGCAGCCATAGAGAAATTACCAGGAGATAGAGGAATCAGGTTGTTGGAAATAGGAGCAGGAACAGGAGGAACCACCAGTTATATTCTGCCAGAGCTGCCAGCAGAACAAACTGAATATGTATTCACCGATATTGGAAAATTATTTATCACAAAAGCTCAAGAAAAATTCTCAGATTATCCATTTATTCGTTATCAAACCCTAGATATAGAAATAGACCCCGCCCCCCAGGGATTTGAGAACCAGAAATATGATATCATTATTGCAGCCAATGTGCTTCATGCCACAACTTCAATTAAAGAAACCTTAAGCAATGTGCGAAAATTGTTAGCAGATGGAGGAATATTGGTATTATTGGAAGTTACGACTCGTCAAAGAGTACCGGATTTAATATTTGGGCTATTAGAAGGATGGTGGAAATTCAAAGACGTAGAGTGGCGACATGATTACCCTTTACTAAGTGTATTGAAATGGAAGCAGTTGCTGGAAGAAACAGGTTTTGGAGAAGTAGAAACAATACCAGAGATAGAGATATTACCAGAAGTATTGTCCCATCAGGCAGTAATAGTAGCAAGGGCACAGGAAATTGCAGATGAGAATAAAACAGCAGGAAAGAAAGACTGGTTAATTCTAGCAGATAACCAAGGAATAGCTCAACATTTAGCAAGTCAAATACGAAAAACAGGAGAAGTATGTAGGTTAGTATTTGCCGGTTCTGAATATCAACAACTGACACCAGAAGAATATACTATTAACCCACAGAAACCAGAAGACTTTCAGCAACTGTTAACTCAACTAGTAACTTACTCACCAAATTTATATGGAGTTGTTCAATGTTGGACAACTGAAGTAGGAATTGATACCAATATCAGCAGTGAGGAGCTAGAAACTTTATCTCTGTACGGCTGTGGTACAACATTGTCAATAGTTCAAGCATTAGTTCAAGCAGAATTCTCTCAATATCCAAGATTATGGATAGTTACCCAAGGATCGCAGCCAGTAGTCAAAAACGGTGATTTACTACCAGGAATAGCACAATCTTCATTATGGGGCATGGGAAAAGTGATTTCCTTAGAACACCCAGAGCTAAATTCTGTGCGGATTGATTTAGACCCAAACCAAAGTGTCGATCGTCAAGGGTTAACACTGTGGTCAGAAATATCGTCAGAAGAGACAGAAGACCAGGTGGCTCTGCGAGAGGATGCTCGTTATGTAGCTCGGTTAGTAAATGCCCACTATACTCCAAGGGAAACACCTATTAGCTTCGATCGAGAGAAAACTTATCTAATTACCGGTGGTCTGGGAGGTTTGGGATTGGTCGTAGCTCGCTGGATGGTGGAGAAAGGAGCTAAGTATTTGGTATTAGTAGGACGTCGTCCCCCAGATGATGCAGCCCAAACTAAATTAAAACAGTTAGAACAAGCTGGGGCTGAAGTAACGGTGCAACAAGGGGATGTGTCGGAATATGAATCGATGAAGAGAATGTTATCGAACATTAATCAATTTTTACCACCATTAAAAGGTATAATTCATTCAGTGGGTGTATTATCAGATGGAGTCTTAAAGAACCAAAATTGGTCAAAATTCGATCTAGTAATGAAACCCAAAGTCCAAGGAGCATGGAATTTGCATCAATTGACTCAAAACCAGTCATTAGACTTTTTTGTCATGTTTTCTTCAATAGCATCTTTGTTCGGTTCTCCAGGTCAGGGAAATCATAGTGCGGCTAATGCCTTTCTTGATGCTTTGGCTTATCATCGCCGAGGCATGGGATTACCAGGATTGAGTATTAATTGGGGCACAGTATCTCAAGTGGGTAAAGCAGCTGAACTAGGTGCAGATATTAGGGGACAAAGCCAGGGTGTGGGCGCGATCGCCCCAGATCAGGTTTTAGAAACCTTAGAAAGACTAATCTATAGTTCAAGTGTAGAAGTAGGGGTAGTACCACTTGACTGGTCAACTTGCCAGGAAAGAGCTACGGAATCCCCATTTTTTATGGAGTTTAGAAAAAATGTCCAAACTTCATCAACATCCCAAGTAGATTTTATAGAGCAGTTAGTAGCTACTTTGCCCAGTGAGCGACGAGAGGTTTTAGTAAATCATATTAGTTATCAGGTAGCTCAAGTATTGGGCTTAAGTCCACAGCAACAAGTTGATATCAAACAAGGCTTTTTTGAACAGGGTATGGATTCACTAATGGCTGTAGAAATTCAAGGTCGTCTGCAAAAAAGTTTAGGCTTTTCTATCGCTTCAAATGTTGTTTTCAATTATCCTAAAGTAGAAGCGCTTGCTGATTATTTAATAGAAAATAGTTTAAAGTCTTATTTTTCTGGTATAGAACAAACAACAGAAGAAAAAATCACAGAATTAGAGACTCAAACTACAGAGTTAGAGAATGTATCTAAAGATGAGATACTTGAACTACTAGCTCAAGAACTAGAACTAAACAGTTAAATTAATCCTTTAATCCTCAAAAAAATGAGCAATAATACCAGTAAAATCGATGATATTGAGTTATTAAAGAAGGCATTAGTTGAGTTAAGAAAAACCAAAGCTAAACTCCAGAATTTAGAAAATGCTTTAACGGAACCAATTGCAGTTATTGGCTTAGGTTGCCGATTTCCTGGAGGTAGTGATCGTCCAGAAGCTTTTTGGGAAATATTGTCTAATGGTATGGAGGGTAGAAGTGAAATACCAAAGGATAGATGGGATATTGATACTTATTATGACCCAGACCCAAATACACCAGGGAAAATGTATACCCGCTATGGTAATTTTTTAAACCAAGTAGATCGGTTTGACCCGCAGTTTTTCGGAATTTCACCTCGAGAAGCAAATTGGCTTGATCCTCAGCAAAGATTACTTCTAGAGGTAATTTGGGAAAGTTTAGAATATAGTGCCTTATCCCCTACAAAATTAATAGGTAGCCAAACAGGTGTATTTTTGGGGATGATGACCTACGACTATGCCCAATTAATCAAAAATTCAGGTAGAATAGAACCTTTCTTTGCCAGTGATGCGGCTACAGCAGCAGGGAGAGTGGCTCATTTTCTAGGAGTACATGGACCCACCTTAACAGTAGAAACTACTTGCTCATCTTCTTTAGTGGCCTGTCATTTAGCCTGCCAAAGTCTACGCAATCAAGAGTGCGACCTAGCAATAGTAGCAGGGGTTAACTTGATGTTAACCCCAGAGGTAAGTCTATTGGAATCTAGTGCGAAAATGCACTCTGCAGACGGACGTTGTAAAGCATTTGATGCTTCTGCTGATGGTATGGGAAGAGGAGAAGGATGTGGAGTAGTTGTACTTAAGCGCTTGTCGGATGCAATAGCAAGTGGTGACAACATACTTGCTATGATTCGAGGTTCTGCAATTAACCATGATGGTCCAAGTAGTAATTTAACAGTCCCTTATGGGCCTGCCCAAGAAAAACTAATTCGCCAAGCTCTAAGTAATGCTCAGGTTGAGCCAACTGATGTGGATTATGTAGAATGTCATGGTACAGGTACACCTCTGGGAGATCCGATAGAGGTAGAAGCTTTAGCGTCTGTGTATGGTAAAAATCGAACCCAAGATCGGCCTTTAGTCATCGGTTCAGTGAAAAGCAATATTGGTCACTTAGAAGGAGCAGCAGGAATTGCCGGTTTAATTAAAGTAGTGCTAGCTCTACAAAGTGAGAAAATTCCACCTCACCTACATTTGCAACAACCATCACCTCGTATTCCCTGGAATGACATACCAGTAATAGTAGCTACTGAAGAAAAGGCTTGGTTAAAAGGAGAAAGAAAAAGACTGGCTGGGATTAGTTCTTTTGGAATTAGTGGAACTAATACCCACATGATTTTAGAAGAAGCACCCAGTGAAATTGCAAATAAAAAGTCAAAAATCCAACCTGAAGACTCCTTAAAACGTCCCATTAATTTGTTAACCTTATCGGCGAAGACAGAAAAAGCGCTTGATGAGTTAGTAAGTTGTTATCACAGTTATCTGGAAACTCATCAAGAGTTAGACCTAGCCGATATTTGTTACACGGCCAATACAGGACGTACCCATTTTGAGCATAGACTGGCCGTCATCGCCTCTAACCAACAGGAATTAGTTACAAAACTTAGCAATTGGACAAACAAACAAGCAGAAGCAACAGGAGTATTTAAAAGACAAATTAGACAAATTAGTACCCCCAAGGTGGCATTCCTATTCACAGGTCAAGGTTCTCAGTATGTGAATATGGGAAAACAGCTTTATCAACAAGCGTCAATATTCCGCCAAGCTGTCGATCAATGTGACCAAATTCTTCGTTCGCAGATGGAAAAACCGCTGCTGTCAATTTTATATCCTCAAACAGATGAAATTGATTCATCTTTATTAGACAAAACCGCTAATACCCAAGTCGTGCTATTTGTGATCGAATATGCTCTAGCTCAGTTATGGCAATCTTGGGGCATAAAGCCAGATATAGTGATGGGTCACAGTGTAGGGGAATATGTGGCAGCAACTATAGCAGGAATTTTCAGTTTAGAAGATGGTCTGAAACTAATAGCTGCTAGGGGAGAATTGATGCAAAAGTTACCGTCCGGGGGTGAAATGGTAGCAGTGATGGCATCAGAAGAGCGAGTGAATAAGCTGATTAGTGCCTATGTAGACAAAGTGACCTTGACCGCACCTGGCATAAGTATTGCAGCCATTAATGGACCCCAAAGTGTAGTAATTTCAGGGGAAAGTGAGGCCATTGGCGCACTGTGTAATACCCTAGAAGTTGAAGGAATCAAAACCAAAAAATTACAGGTATCTCATGCTTTCCATTCACCATTGATGGAACCAATGTTGGCTGACTTTGAAGCAGTAGTTAATCAACTCAGAATAAATCAACCTCAAATACCAGTAATATCAAATATAACTGGAACGAGAGCAGATAAGAGTATTGCTACAGGAAAATACTGGGTAAATCATGTACGTGAACCTGTCAAGTTTGCTCAAGGTATGAAAACCCTGCATCAAGAAGGGTATCAAATTTTCCTAGAAAGTGGACCAAAGCCCATTTTGTTAGGTATGGGAAGACAGTGTTTACCAGAAGATGTAGGTATTTGGTTGCCTTCTTTACGTCCTGGATTAGCAGAATGGGAGTCAATTATATCTAGTTTAGGACAGTTATATACACAAGGTATCAACGTAAATTGGGTAGGATTGTATCGAGATTATATCTTTCAGAAAGTAGTGTTGCCAACTTATCCATTCCAAAGGCAACGATATTGGATTGAAAATTCTCTAAATATAAATAAACCTAACATTTATGAAAATATATCTAGCTCAATTATTGACCTAATAAATCAGGGAGACATTGAGGGTTTAACCCAGGAGATAAGTTTAGCAGAAGTTCTCACAGAAGATGATAAAAAATTACTACCAAAGTTATTAAATATCCTAGTTGATAGACACAAAAATGTGGTAAAAGAAGATGGCGTAGTTAGTGACTACTACAATGCCTTGAGAAGTGTGACAGAAGGATTAGTAAAGGATGAACAAGAACATACCGATCTAGTATTCCTAACATTTGGTATTTTTCCAGAAATAGTCCCTGGTTTTTCTTGGTTAAGGTTGTCTATCGATCCAGCTTTTTTAGAACGATTTAGGGAGATTGCTCTAGCAGCACAGCAAGAATTGAGAGAATTGTGTTTTGCCAAGGTTAATTTCTCATTATGCCAGAAAGTTCTAGATTTTGGTTGTGGATATGGCTCTGATTTAATCAAATTAGCCAAAAATCACCCACATCTACAACTGACTGGTTATACAATTGCTGTTGAACAAGCTAAATTTGCCATGGATAAAATTAATGCTTGTCAACTTCAAGAACGGGTAAAATTTTTTAATCGAGATAGCTCCAAAGATGAGTTTCCTGAAAGCTACGATTTGGTATTTGGATTTGAAGTAGCTCATCACATCAAGAATAAACATGATTTATTCTCCAATATAGGTAATCATATTAACGAACAAGGATTCTTAGTGCTGGCTGATTTCATTGCCAACAGTGATTTAGACATAGATGATGAGCAAACCTCATCCTATTTTATTACTAAACAGTCTTGGAATGAACTACTATCTCAGAATCATTTGCAGCTAATTAGGGCTATAGATATCAGTCAGGAGATAGCTAACTACCTATACGATCCTGAATTTGAAGAAAATAGTAATAATTTGTATCGTCAAAATCCTGACGATAATCTGAGAGCAGCTTTTCATTCCTATAATCAGCTTGGAAAATTGCTCCGTAAAGAATTAGCCAGTTATGTACTACTGAATGCTCAGAAACAAGAACATCGATCAGTAGAGGAAATTTATCAGTCTAACCAAGAAATTCTGAATCAACTGCTCTCCTACTCTGAGGTAGCGATCAATCAATGGCTTTACGAACTAGAATGGAAACCCCTCAAAGATCGCCAGAAAGACTTAACCTTAGGTAATATTCAGAATGAGCCAGGAATATGGTTGCTATTCGGGGAGCCTAATGATTTGACTCAAGAATTGACCAAAGCCTTGACAAAAGAGAACAAACATTGTATTTTAGTTTATCCTGGTGTAAGCTACAAGCAATTACACGAACAGCAATATCAACTTAACCCCTTAGAGCCAGAAGGATTTAAACACTTATTAAAGGAAGTTTTGAGCAATCATAGCAAATTGCAAGGGGTAGTCCACCTTTGGAACCTGAGTTCCTCAATTGAGGATTTAGAAACTGCTCAAAAACTCGGTTGTGGTAGTGTTTTATATCTATTGCAGACATTGGTCACCGCATCAAAAATACCCCCTTTGTGGATAGTTACCCAAGGAGCACAGCACCTAGAAACAGATTCAGAAATAGTGCAACTGCAACAAGCACCTGTATGGGGGTTAAGTCGAGTAATTGCACAGGAACATCCAGAAATTCAATGTAGACGTATCGATCTAGAAACCAGGGCAAATATTTCAGAAGCAGTACCAGCTTTAGTTAGGGAAATCTCAAATCCCGATTCTGAAGATCAAATTGCATATCGTCAAGGAGTTCGATATGTAGCTCGACTCATACGCCGACAAAAAAGTGCTAGTCTGGCTACGGAAGAATTTGTTCTAGACGCAAAAAGCAGTTATTTAATTACTGGTGGTCTGGGAGCATTAGGATTAGAAGTAGCCCAATGGATGGTTCAAAAAGGAGCGCGGTATATCGTATTAACTGGACGTCGATCTCCATCAGCAACTGCTCAGAAAATAATTTTGCAGCTTGAAACAGCTGGAGCCAAAATCTTAGTTCAACAAGGAGATATTTCCCAGAAACAAGATGTAGCGAATATTATAGAGCAGCTACAAAAATCTTTCCCCCCATTGCGAGGTGTGATTCATGCAGCCGGAGTTTTAGATGACGGGGTTCTACAGCAAATGAATTGGGAGCGTTTTCTGAAAGTGATGGCTCCTAAAGTTCAAGGTGCTTGGCATTTACATCAGCTAACCCAGGGGTTACAGTTGGATTTCTTTGTATGTTTCTCCTCAATAGCATCCCTAATTGGTTCTGCTGGTCAAGGGAATTATGCCGCCGCTAATGCTTTTATGGATGCTTTAGCTCACTATCGCCAAGGAATGGGATTACATGGATTAAGTATTAACTGGGGAATGTGGGGCAAAGGAGGAATGGCAGCTCGTTTGAGCGCTCAAGCTCCAAGTCTGATTGGGAAAACTGGAATGAGTGCAATTGAGCCAGAACAAGGTTGCCAGGTATTAGAAGAATTGTTATTAAAACAGGTTAACCAAGTAGGAGTGTTTCCCATAAATTGGCATCAGTTTTTGCAACACTTGCCTAGTGGGATAAATACTGTATCATTAGAAAATTTTGCTTTAACAGACTCAGAAAAAGAAATTCAGAAGGACGAATTTTTAGGACAACTAATCAAGGCACCAGAAAGTGATCGCCAGCAACTTCTGATTAGTTACATTCAAACTAAACTTGGTAAATTACTCGGACTTCCCGCATCTCAACTTCCAGATCCCAAATTAGGATTCTTTGATCTGGGTATGGATTCCTTGATGGCAATTGAGTTGAGAAATATGTTGCACGCTCGTTTAGGTTGTTCGATATCAACAGCTACCTTGTTCAGCTTTTCTAATATTCAAGATTTGACTGAGTACCTAACTGAAAAGATTTTTACAGGAGGGTTAGTTAAAGAAATTGATGTTGAAAACAGTAAAGACCAAGAAAAGTTAAATGTATTAGAAGATTTAGAACTAAATCCACAATCTCTAGATGAAGCTTCAGATGCTATTACAGCAAAACTTCAAGCCATCCAAAATTTACTGAAAGGCGAAAATTAAAATGAGCAATATTTCAGACACTACCCAAAAAAATGCCTTATCTAAACAAGTGCTTCAGGTGCTTAATGAAGTACAAGCGAAACTAGAAGCAGTCAATAAAGCCAAAACAGAACCAATCGCTATTGTTGGTATTGGTTGTCGATTTCCTGGTGGTGCTAACGACCCATCTACATATTGGCATCTACTGTCTAATGGAATAGATGCTGTTACAGTGCTCCCTCCTGACCGTGGAGATATTGCTCAATACTATGACCCAGACCCCCAAACAGGGAAGACTTACACCAGAGAGGGTGGATTTATCCACCAAGTAGATCGGTTTGACCCCCAGTTTTTCGGAATTTCGCCTCGGGAAGCAGTATCTCTAGATCCGCAACATAGGCTACTTTTAGAAGTTACATGGGAAGCACTTGAAAATGGCGGACAATCATGGACGAAACTGAGAAATAGTAAAACAGGTGTTTTTATGAGCATCTGTACAGAAGACTATGGCAAGTTGAGTATCAATGAAAACAATCCACAAAATGTGGATGCTTATGCGGTTATTGGCGCAAATCTAAGTCTGGGCATAGGTCGCATCTCTCATCTACTCGGTTTGCAAGGACCAAATATACAGTTAGATACCAGTTGTTCATCTTCTTTAGTTGCAGCGCATCTAGCTTGTCAGAGTCTACGTTTAGGAGAGTGTAACTTAGCATTAGCAGGTGGAGTTAATCTAATTTTATCTCCCTTAAGTATGATTGGTCGCTGCCAATTGAAAGGAGCTGCGGCTGATGGTCGTTGTAAGACTTTTGATGCTTCTGCTAATGGCTATGGATTTGGTGAAGGATGTGGTGTTGTAGCCCTCAAACGTCTGTCTGATGCTATTGCTGATAACGATCGAATTTTCGCACTAATACGAGGTTCAGCGATTAACCATGATGGACCTAGTAGTGGTCTGACTGTTCCTAATGGCATGGCTCAAATAGATGTAATTAAACAAGCATTGAAAAATTCTCAGTTAGAATCCCATCAGATCGACTATGTAGAGGCTCACGGTACAGGAACAACTTTAGGAGACCCCATAGAAATAGAGGCTTTAGCAGCATCATACGGCCAAAACCGTCCAAGCGATCGGCCTTTAGTAGTTGGTTCAGTGAAAACAAATTTGGGACACTTAGAAGCAGCAGCAGGTGTAGCATCTCTGATCAAGACAGCCTTAATCCTCCAGCATCAGAAAATCCCACCTCATTTACATTTCAAACAACCTAATCCCCATTTAGCTTGGGATGAACTGTCAATCAAAATTCCGACTACATTAATTCCTTGGGATAGTGAGGGAAAACCAAGAATCGCTGGAATTAGTTCTTTTGGCATGAGTGGAACTAATGCCCATTTGATCCTAGAAGAAGCTCCCTCAAAAATTAAAAGTGAGGCAAGACCAGATCGTTCTTTCCATATATTAACTTTGTCTGCTCAAACTAAAAAGGCACTTAAAGAATTAGCTACTCGTTATCAACATTACTTAAAAGTTTATCCAGAATCAAAATTAGCAGACATTTGTTACACAGCTAATATAGGACGTGCCCACTTCAACCATCGTCTAGCTGTTATTGCTTCTGATGAACTAGAATTAGCAGAAAAATTAAATAACTTTACTTCTGGCCAGGAAGAAGTAAGACTATACCAAGGACAATTGTCTAGTAGTTATACGGCGCCGAAAATAGCTTTCTTGTTTACAGGCCAAGGTTCTCAGTATATCAATATGGGACGGCAACTATACGAAACTCAGCCTGTTTTTCGTCAAGCTCTAGACAAATGTGACGAAATACTACGTTCTTATTTGCAAGTTCCTCTGCTAAAAGTTCTTTATCCTGAAATTGCCAAGGATAAGGATTCATCTTTATTACACCAAACAAATTATACACAACCAGCTTTATTTGCTATTGAATATGCCTTAGCTGAGTTATGGAAATCTTGGGGGATTGAACCTAATATAGTTCTCGGTCATAGTGTAGGTGAATATGTGGCTGCAACTGTAGCAGGAGTCTTGAGCTTAGAAGAAGGTCTGAAGTTAATTGCGACCAGAGGAAGTTTAATGCAACAGTTACCTTCTACAGGAGAAATGGTTTCTGTAATGGCATCAAAGGAGAAAGTAGATGAAATAATTAGTCCTTATGCCTTTGATGTGGCGATCGCGGCAGTTAATGGGCCTGAAAGTGTGGTAATTTCTGGAGCAAGTGAAGCCATTAGGGAATTGTGTCGCACCTTTGAATTTGAAGGAATCAAGATCAAAAGGTTACAGGTTTCCCATGCTTTCCATTCAAAATTAATGGAACCAATGTTAGCTGACTTTGAAGCAGTAGCAAAACAAGTTACCTATAATCAGCCCCGGATTCCACTTGTATCTAATGTCACAGGGGAATTAGCGAATCAAAGCATTGCTACAGCTAAATATTGGGTGGAGCATATACGTAAAACAGTGAAGTTTTACCAAAGCATGGAGAATCTACTCAGCCAAGGATATGAAGTATTTTTAGAAATAGGACCATCACCAATTTTATTAGGGATGGTTGGACAATATATACCGAACGATATAGGATTGTGTTTACCTTCAATCCGTCCTGGAGTAGAGGAATGGTCACAAATTCTCTCTAGTTTAGGGCAATTGTATGTACAGGGAATTAATTTAGACTGGTGTGAATTTGAGCGCAATTATTCCCGTATGAAACTAATGTTGCCTACCTATCCATTCCAAAAACAACGCTATTGGATAGAAGACTTAAACAATGAACACCAACCGCAAGAATTTTTTGTAGGAGAAAAGAAAATCACTCCAATAATTGAGTCTCTGTATGAAGGGGAAACTCATAAATTGGCTGAAAAACTTAAAAAAATCGGTAATCTTTCTCCATCAGAAGTTGATTTACTACCGAAAATATTGAATTTGCTCGTTAAAGAGCATCAACAAGAATTAACGGTAGCTAGCATTAAAGATTTTATCTATGAAGTTCAATGGAAAAATCAAGCTCGTTTTGGTAGATTAGCTCCTAGGGATTATCTGCGGACACCAGTAGAAATTACCCAGCATAAAGTCGGTAATTCTATTATAGAATCAGTCCCTAAAACAGATTGGGAATACTATAAAGAAGTCTCTACTCACTTAGAAAAGCTGAGTGGCGAGTATATAGTTCAAGCATTTGTGGAACTAGGCTGGAATTACCAACCAGGAGAAACATTTTCCACAAAATCAGTAGCTGAAGAATTAGGTGTAGTTTCTAACCATCAACAACTTTTAAATCGTCTACTGCAAATTCTGGAAGAATTAGGGATTATTCGTTTCACCCAACAGCAGTGGCAAGTATTACACACATTAAACAGGGCAGATCCAGAAAAACAACGTCATTTGCTACTAAATCAGTATCCTCAGACAAGTTCAGAACTTAATATTCTACACCGTTGCGCATCTCAATTGAGTAAAGTACTGCTAGGAGAATTAGACCCAGTACAACTGGTATTTCCACAGGGTGATTTGACTGATACGACCCAAATTTATACAGAATCTCCTGTTTCTAAGTTAATGAATACTATAGTCCAGAAAACTATTACAGCAGCTATAGATAAATTACCACGAGATAGAGGCATAAGGCTACTGGAAATAGGTGCAGGAACAGGAGGAACTACGAGTTATATTCTACCAGAGTTACCACCAGAACAAACGGAATATCTGTTCACCGATATAGGCGGATTATTTATTACAAAAGCTCAAGATAAGTTCAAAGATTATCCTTTTGTCCGCTATCAAACTTTAGATATAGAAGTAGATCCCACAACTCAGGGATTAGAGAAGCAAAAATACGATATTGTGCTGGCCGCGAATGTACTTCATGCCACTACATCCATCAAAGAGACTCTAACTAATGTGCGAAGCTTGCTAGCAGATGGAGGAATGTTGGTATTATTAGAAGGGACGACCCGTCAAAGAGTACCAGATTTAATATTTGGACTATTAGAAGGATGGTGGAAGTTCAAAGATGTAGAGTGGCGTGGGGATTATCCTTTAGTGAGTAGCTCAACATGGAAGCAATTGTTGGCAGAAACAGGATTTACTCAAATAGTAACAGTGCCAGAGGCCGAGGTAGTACCAGCAGCACTATCCCATCAGACACTTATAGTAGCCAAGGCTGAGGAAATTCCCAAAGAAGAGCCAATAACAGGAAAGAGAGAGTGGTTAATCCTAGTCGATAACCGAGAGACAGCTCAACAGTTAACTATTCAACTCGGAGTATTAGGAGAAGTATGTAGGTTTATATTTCCAGGAGCAGAATATCAACAACTGACACCAGAAGAATATACAATCAACCCACACAAACCAGAAGAGTTTGAGCAACTACTGGCCAAACTAACACCAGACATAACAGGTTCAATTGAAATATTAAATTTGTGGAGCTTAAATACCTTAGACATCGAGTACCTAACACTAGAAAATTTGGAAGAAAATTCCCAGCTAGGATGTGTGGCTCTTTTATCATTAGTTCAAGCTTTACTCAAGGTTAAATTTTCGCAAAAACTGCGCTTATGGTTAGTAACCAAAGGTTCTCAGCCAGTTCTTGGTATTAATAGTTTTCTACCAGGATTAGCTCAGTCTCCTTTATGGGGAATGGGCAAAGTCATTTCTCTCGAACACCCTGAGCTATGGGGTGGAATGATTGATTTAGAACCTAATATATCTAATGATAAGTTAGTAGCTACATTAATCTCAGAAATTAGAGATTCAGATGATGAAGATCATGTTGCTTTTCGGAATGGAAAGCGCTATATAGCTCGTCTCATCCCTAATATTGATATTGATACAAAATTTCAAGATTTTAAGTTTAAATCTGATGGTACTTACTTAATCACTGGGGGTTTAGGTTTCTTAGGATTGAAATTAGCTCATTGGATGGCACAACAGGGAGCAAAACATCTTGTATTGATAGGGCGTAAAGGAATTGTTCCCAGGGAAGAATGGGACAGATTTTATTGGAATAGTGAGGTAGGTAAAAATATCGAATTCATCCAATCTTTAGAAAATAGTGGGGTTAAGGTAACTGTATTTTCTGCTGATGTCACTGACTTGGATAAGATGTCTTTAATCATTAAGCAAATTAATACTGTAGAGCAACCCTTAAGAGGGATTATTCATGCTGCTGGTGTATCTAAACTATCTGCAATAGAAGATGTCGAATTTGAAAATATAAAATCTATATTTCCTCCGAAGATAGTAGGTTCTTGGATTTTACATCAACTGACTAAGAAAGTAGATTTAGACTTTTTCATTTGTTTTTCGTCTGGTGCATCAGTGTGGGGAAGTAAAAATCAGTCAGTTTATGCCGCAGCTAATCATTTCCTGGATACAATAGCTTATTATCGCCGTTCTATTGGAATGCCTGGATTGAGTATCAATTGGGGAAGTCTTGGTGTTGGTGGTATGGCTTCCGAAGCAGTCTATGTCCAATGGATGAAGGAGATTGGATTAGATGAATTACAGCCAGAGCAAGGATTTAACATACTGGGTGAGCTTTTGAAAACTAATCTAGTTCAAACAGTGGTAGCTAACGTGAACTGGAGTAAGTTCAAAGCAGTATATCAAGCCAAAAAATACCGAAAACTTTTAGCAGAAATAGAAACTAAACCTGAGGAGGTTAGAGATGAATTATTAAAACAAAAACATGACATTTTATTACAATTAGAAGTAGCATCAGAAAAAGAACGCTATCATAAATTAATTGCTTATATTCAAGATGAAGTAGCGCTAATTTTAGGAATAAAAGACTCTCACTTAGTGGATACAGAACAAGGTTTTTTTGACATGGGTATAGACTCTCTGATGACGGTTGAACTTAGGAATAAACTTCAACTTGGTCTGAATTGTTCTCTTCCTGAAACATTAGCTTTTGAATTTCCCAATATTATCAGTTTAGCTAAATATATTGCTGACACGGTATTGAATTGGAAATTAGAAAAGACAGATAATTATAAATTGTCTGTAGCTGAACAACAAAAAGCCAACCTGTTATCAGAAGTAGAACAGTTGTCTGAAGATGATGTTGAGGCATCAATTGCTCAAGAATTATTAGACTTATCGGTCTTGTTAAACGAACAATAAATTTTGGAGTTTAGATATGACAGTTGATATGAATGTAACTGAAAATAGAAAACTGATTCCTTTTGAGGAAGCAATGAAAATGCTAACTCGCTCTATATCAGGAAATCTCGTAACAATAAGTCGAGTTGGAGGTGGCCTTACAGAAAAAATTCTTAGACAAGCTTTAGACTTATTGCAAATTCGCCATCCTTTCCTGAATTGTCACATTATTGGTTCGCCTGGTGATTTACACTTTAAAACTGAAGGAACGCCAAAAATTCCTTTGCGTATCGTTGAAATTGAGAATCTAAATACTGAAGATTGGCAATCAGTTGCTATAGAAGAGATAAATAATCAAATTGACAGCGAAAAAGTTTTAATGAGAGCTGTTTTAATAAAAACTCTTGATAGCAATGTTAACTACTTAATAATTACACTGGAACATATTATTTGTGATGGTATTTCAATAGTCTATTTAATGTCTGAACTCTTGAGTATTTGCGGTCAGATTTTGTCTGAAAATAAAATTCCTAGTATTTCTAAGTTGCCTATGCTTCCATCTTTAGATGATTTATTGCCTAAAGTTGAAATTAAGTGGCACAATCAGCAAATAGATAAAGAGATAAAAACTCTAGAAGTTGAACAAGACTTACCTTTAGAACTACGCAAGACTGGATTAGTCCATAAAAAATTAGCTCCTGAGATAACTAAGGTAATTATCAGTTCCTGTAAGGAAGAACATGCAACCGTAAATGGTGCTTTATGTGCAGCTATGATGTTGGCAGTTGCTGATAAGATTAAAGATAAAGATAAAAATTTATTTTTATCTTGTTTTTCAGCTATCAATTTAAGACAAAGGATAAATCCACCTATTAGTAATCATGATCTAGCATTGCTAGCGTCATCTTTATATACGATCCATGAAATAATAGAAGATAAATCATTTTGGGAGTTAGCTAGAGCAATTACTAAAATAGTCAAAGAAAAGTTAGAAACTGATGTGATATTTGAATCTAAACAAATATTAGAGTCTTTAATTAGTAATTATGATAATAATATGCCTAAAGCTCCTTGCTCTGTTGGTATTACTAACTTAGGTTATGTAAAAATACCATCAAATTATGGTTCTTTAAAGCTAGAGGAAATAAGTTTGGCTGTAGCTGTACAATTTTCAATGGAAAATACTTTTTTTAGTGCTGCTTTAACTTTTGAAGAATCAATGATGTTAAATTTTTTATACTGTCAGCCACTAATTAGTCACAAGACAATAGAAATGCTGGCTGAAAAAACAATATCTTACCTAACCAGATATTGTAGAATTTAATAAAGCTGCCTCTTGAGGTACTTATCCCAATTTTTAAATCTACATAATGGTGAATATATTTTTTGAATAATGGCAACTCATTCAATCATACCTCGAGTTTCTAAAGCTCCCTCTTTTTTCCAAACAATTCAATGGATTAGAGACCCGACCGGCTTTATGGAAAGAGCAGCTAAATGCCATGGCGATATTTTTGCAACCAAAATTAACCTTAACAGGGATGATTCTGTTTTTGTAATTGTCAGTAACCCCCAAGTATTGCAACAGATCTTTACTAAAGATGGCCATGAATTTAGCACCCCAAGCAAGTTTAATCAACCATTATCGATGTTGCTTGGGGATACATCTATCGTTATGTTAGAAGGTGATGCTCACAAGAAACGTCGTAAACTTCTAATTCCTCCTTTTCATGGGGAAAGGATGAAAGCCTACGGTGAGTTGATTATCAAGCTGACTAAGCAAGTGTTTGATGCTATCCCCCAAAACAGCAATTTTATTGCCCACTCAAAAATGCAAAGCATCTCTTTACAAGTAATTATTCAGGCAGTCTTTGGCTTTTATGAGGGGAAACGTTATCAGGAAATTAAGCAATTATTGATCACTTGGTTAGATATTTTCAGTTCTCCTCTTACCAACTCAGTTATCTTTTTTTCCTTTTTACAATGGGACCTAGGGGATTGGAGTCCCTGGGGGAAGTTTATTAAGCTGCGTCAACAGATTGATAAATTACTATACACAGAAATAAGCGATCGTCGTACTTACCCTGATTCCTCGCGCACTGATATTCTTTCTTTGCTGATGTCAGCAAAGGATGAAACTGGAAATTATTTGAGCGATCAAGAATTACGGGATGAATTATTAACCCTTTTGTTTGCTGGCCACGAAACTACGGCAACTGCCATGACCTGGAGTTTATATTGGACACATTATTTACCAAAGGTACGAGAGAAGTTATTACAAGAGTTATCTGGTTTACACTCCAATGCTAGCCCGGTTGATATAGCTAAACTTCCCTATCTTACCGCAGTTTGTCAAGAAAGCTTACGGATTTATCCGGTTTCGATGTTAACTGTAGCTAGAAAAGTCGAAAAACCCGTTGAATTGATGGGATATCACCTTGAAGTAGGAAGCACTATATTTGGTTGTATTTATCTCACACACCAAAGAGAAGATATCTATCCTGACCATGAGCAATTTAAGCCAGAACGTTTTTTAGAAAAAAAATTTAATTCCTATGAATTTTTTCCCTTTGGTGGAGGAGCAAGACGTTGTATAGGAGCTGCTTTTTCAGAATTTGAAATGAAATTAGTTCTAGCAACTATTATGTCTAATTATAAGTTAAATTTAGCTAATTTTAATCCTGAAAAAATTAAAAGAAGAAGTATTGCTCTGGCTCCGGCGACTGGGGTCAAAATGGTGAAGAAATGACTGGTACTTAATTTATATTAATGGGTAACAGTCAATTAATTAATTAGAATAGGTTTAAGGAATAAATGAACAATTCACTTGATAAAAATAAAAAACTATCAACATCAAAACAGGTTCTTTTAGCCCTAAAAGAAGCAAAGGCTAGATTAGAAGCCTTAGAAAAGTCTCAAACGGAACCAATTGCTGTTGTCGGTATGGCTTGTCGCTTTCCTGGAGGTGCAAATAACCCCGATAAATTCTGGCAAATTATATCTGATGGAGTTGATGCTATTACAGAAATTCCTGCTAAACGTTGGGATGTTAATGCTTACTACGACCCCGATCCAAACGTTCCAGAAAAAATGTATACCTGCTATGGTGGATTTTTGCAGGATATAGATCAATTTGACCCTCATTTTTTTGGGATTTCACCTCGAGAAGCTGTCAGTATCGATCCACAACATCGGTTACTTCTGGAAGTCAGTTGGGAAGCAATGGAAAATTATGGGCACATTCCACAACGGTTACAAGGTGAGTCTACAGGAGTTTTTGTTGGTATTACTGTAAATGATTATAAAGAAATAATTACACAAGCTGAATTAGATGATATTGCACCCTATGGTGTTACTGGGCTCCCCCTCAATGCGGCAGCAGGTCGGATTTCTTATACATTTGGATTTACTGGTCCATGTGTGGCTATAGATACAGCCTGTTCCTCTTCCCTCGTTGCTATTCATCAAGCTTGTCAAAGCTTGCGACTACAAGAGTGTCAAATGGCATTAGCTGGAGGAGTCAACCTAATTGTATCCCCTAGTAGTATGATTGGGGGTTCTAAAGCTCAAATGCTTTCACCAGATGGTCGTTGTAAGACTTTTGATGAAACAGCAGATGGTATTGGTCGAGCAGAAGGTTGTGGTATAGTGGTGCTTAAACGTCTATCGGATGCAATTAGATCACAAGATAGGATCCTGGCATTAATTCGAGGTTCAGCTGTCAATCAGGATGGACCGAGTAGTGGGTTTACAGTTCCCAATAGCAACTCCCAGCAAAAGTTAATTCGTCAAGCTCTAGAGATGGCAAAAGTGGAACCATCTCAGGTAAGTTATATTGAAGCCCACGGTACAGGAACTTCTTTAGGAGATCCCATTGAGTTGAGGTCTATAGCCAATGTTTTTGGAAAAGAACGCTCCAGGGAACAAATATTGAAGATAGGGTCGTTAAAAACAAATATTGGTCATGCTGAATCGGCTGCTGGGGTTGCAGCTCTGATCAAAGTAATCTTGCAATTGCAGCATAAACAGATACCTCCTCATTTACACTTGAATAATCCTACCTCTAAATTTAACTGGAAGCAGTTTCCGGTGGTTGTGCCAAATCAAGCTATACCTTGGGAAGTTAAAGACGGCATTAGAATTGCAGGGGTGAGTTCCTTTGGAGCTAGTGGTACTAATGCTCATATAGTGTTGGCAGAAGCACCCCAACAGCAGACAATTCCTACATCAAAGACTGAAAATGAAGATTTAGGCAGGTGTCCATTTCATCTACTAACTCTTTCTGCAAAAACTCCAAAAGCTCTGGACGACTTGGTTGATAGTTATTACAATCACCTCGAAAATCATCCGGAATTGGCACTTGCAGATATTTGCTATACTGCCAACACCGGACGTGCCCATTTTCACTATCGTCTAGGAATTCTGACATCTGACAAACAGGAATTAGCTGAAAAACTTATAGGTTATAAATCAGGGTCAGAAGTAGTTGGGGGTTTCCAGGGAGAACAGTCCAGCAGGAGTTCGGCAAAAATTGCCTTTCTATTTACGGGGCAAGGTTCTCAGTATATGAATATGGGACGGCAACTGTATGAACAAGCACCCGTTTTCCGTCAAGCTTTAGATGAATGCGATCGAATACTCAGTTTGTTTCTAGATCGATCGCTATTGTCAGTTATATATTCTCAAGCTACAAATAACTTAGATTCATCTCTACTAGACCAAACAGCTTATACCCAACCCGCTCTATTTGCCATAGAATATGGTTTAGCTAAGTTATGGGAATCTTGGGGTATTCAAGCAGATGTGGTGATGGGGCATAGTGTGGGTGAATATGTGGCAGCAACAGTAGCAGGAGTTTTTAGTCTAGAAGATGGTCTGAAACTGATTGCCACTAGAGCCAGATTAATGCAAAATTTACCTGCAGGTGGTGAAATGTTGTCAGTGATGGCATCAGCAGCTCAGGTGTCAGAGGCGATCGCTAACTATAGTAAGCAAGTTGGGATAGCTGCCATAAATGGGCCAGAAAGTGTAGTAATTTCTGGAGCCAGTGAGGCCATTAACCAGATTCGCGAAGACCTAGAATCTAAAGGATGGAAAACTAAACAGCTCCAGGTGTCTCATGCTTTTCATTCACCATTGATGGAACCAATGTTGGCAGAATTTGAAAAAGTAGCCAATCGAGTAACCTATAATCATCCTGAAATTCCACTCATATCTAATGTGACTGGATTGCCAGCAGATGAGAGTATAACCACAGCAAAATACTGGGTGAATCATGTACGCCAACCAGTAAAATTTGCTGAAAGTATGGGAACTTTGGAGGGACTAGGATATGAAACTTTCCTAGAAATAGGACCGAAACCAACCTTGTTGGGCATGGGAAAACAGTGTGTGGCCAAAGAGAGTTTGTATTTGCCTTCTTTACGTCCAGGGGTAGAAGACTGGCAACATATGCTTTCTAGTTTAGGACAATTGTATGTTAATGGATATGTAGTCAATTGGTCAGGATTATATAGAGACTCTAACTGTCAGAAAGTACCATTACCTACTTATCCATTTCAAAGAGAAAGCTATTGGATAGAGCTTAGGAATGGTTTATATAAAAAACAACTTAGATCCAGACATAAAAATCTACATCCCTTACTAGGTCAAAAACTTCACCTAGCTGGTGTCGAAAAAGAACAGCGTTTTGAATCTCAGTTAAGTATTTATGAAGAACCTTATTTAAGCGATCATCGAGTTTTTGGCCAAGCTGTATTACCGGGAACTGGTCATTTGGAATTAGCTTTAGCTGCTGGATCGGTAGCTTTTAAATCGGATAGTTTAATTTTGGAAGATGTTACCATTTTTCAAGCTTTGATATTTCCAGAGGAGCAACCGAAAACAGTTCAAGTAGTTTTAAAACCTTCGGTAACTAATACTTATATTTTTGAAATTTTTAGTTTCAGTTCAAGCGAACAAGACAATAAATCATCTATTCTGCACGCTTCTGGTAAAATACTTCAAGGTAAAACAATATCTGAAGCTAGTTCTAAAGACTTGTCTACTCTCAAAGAACAGTGCGATATTGAAGTTCCTGTTGATGGTTTATACCAGGAACTCGATGGATTAGGTCTGAATTATGGTTCTAAGTTTCAAGCAGTAAAAAAACTTTGGAAAGTAGGAGAAAATACCCTAGGCTTTATTGAATTATCCCCAGAAGTATGTGCAGAAATAGAAAAGTATAAAGTGCATCCAGTTTTGTTTGATGCTAGTCTACATTCATCCTATGGTGTAGCATATGGTGTTGAGAGAGAGAATCCTGATGATATTTATCTACCAGTTAAGGTAGAACGTTTACAATTATATCGTTCTTGTGACTCTAAAGTATGGAGTTACGCATCAAACAAAGACACTGGTAGTCAAGAAACTTCAAACTTAAATGTCTGCCTGTTTGATGAATCAGGAGCAATAGTTGCAGAAATTGAAGGTATAATTGGAAAACGTGTAACATTCCAAGCCATTTGGAATGTTATGCAAAAGCAGCTTTTAGGAGATATTAAAAATTGGTTTTATCAACTAGAATGGCGACCTCAAAATCTTCAGTTGCAACTAGAACAAAATAATAAATTAAATCAAAACCAAGAATTAAGTCACTGGTTAATTTTTGCGGATACCACAGGAGTAGGAAAAGCCTTGGCCACAAAATTAACACAGCAGGGACATGAATGCACTTTAGTTTATGGAATACAGACTACTCAAAAACTAGAGACAGGAAGTTATCAAATTAATCCCTCTAATCTTCAAGAATTAGAACAAGTTTATCAAACCATTATAGAGACCAGTCAATTACCCCTACAAAAAGTAATTCACTTATGGAGTTTAGATATAGGCGATCCCAAGGATTTAACAATAACTTCCTTAGAGGAATCCCAACTTTGGGGATGTGGTAGTGTGGTAAACTTAATCCAGACTTTAGTCAAAAACTCTAACTCTACTTCACCGAAACTATGGTTAGTAACCAGAGGGTCTCAACCTGTATGTTCCAATATTGAAGAATTGGCAGTGGCTCAATCACCCTTATGGGGTTTAGGTAGGGTTGTTTCTCTAGAACATCCTCAACTATGGGGAGGATTAGTAGATTTAGATCCACAAAGTCCCAAAAACGAAGTAGAGACACTTCTAGAATTACTCACAAATAGCCAAGAAGAAGACCATATAGCTCAACGAGAAGAACAGACTTATGTACCTCGTTTAGTTAAGCAAATTTCCCAAACTTTTCCTGTAGTATCATTTTCCTCAGATGCCACCTATTTGATTACTGGAGGTGCTGGTGCTTTAGGCTTGCATACCGCTCAATGGATGGTAGGCAAAGGAGTCAGACATCTGGTGTTAGTCGGCCGCAGTCAACCTTCCCCACAGGCGCAGTCAACTATTAATGATTTACAAAAACAGGGTGTAGAAGTAGTTATGGCTCAAGCTGATGTGTCCCATTTTGAAGAAGTTGAAAGGGTGTTTCAGCAAATAGAAACTTCTATGCCACCTCTGAAAGGAATTGTTCATGCTGCTGGTGTGGGAACATATCAACTAATACAGCAGATGGAACTCAGCCATTTAGAATCAGTAATACGTCCTAAAGTTATAGGTGCTTGGGTTCTGCATCAAATGACTAAAGAGCTAGAACTGGAGTTTTTTGTCAACTTTTCCTCTATTGCTGCAGTTTGGGGGTCTCTCGGTCAAAGTCATTATGGAGCTGCCAATTATTTCTTAGATAGTCTAGCTTATTACCGTCAAGCTTTAGGATTACCTAGTCTAAGCATTAATTGGGGACCTTGGAGCAATGGCGGTATGGCTGATGAAGAGCAGTTGAGGGAATTGAGAAAAAGAGGAGTTCAACCTTTATCCCCGCAAGAAGGAATCGCCGCTTTAGAGCAGTTATGGATGAGTGGTAATCCACAGACAACAGTAGCTCATGTCGATTGGAATTTATTTAAACCACTATATGAGGTAGGAAAACGGCGGTTACTTTTAGAGGAGATTAAAGTAGAATCACAGGAAACAAAATTCTCAGGTGTCAACCGCAAATCTGAAATTATACAAAAGATAGAGATTGCATCACAAAATGAGCGCGTGAGTTTGTTAAAGACTTACCTTCAAGGACATTTAGGGAAAATCCTGGGGTTAAAAGTATCTCAAAAACCAAGTGTAGAACAAGGTTTGTTTGAGATGGGGATGGATTCTATGATGGCTTTAGAATTGCGAAATCAGATTAATAATGATTTGAGAATAGATATTCCTATTACATTATTTATGGAGGGAGTAACGATTGCTGTAATCGCAAATGAGATTAATCAACAACTAACTCAAAATAATGAAACTCAATATATTGAGTTGGAATATGATACTCAAATCAATCCAATTTATGTAGATGATAGTGATTTTATAGAAGGAGAACTATGAATTTAATTCAATTATTGCAAGAACTTTCAATTAAAGGTTGGCAATTATGGACTCAAGGGGAAAAACTACGTTATCGTGCTCCGAATGATGAGTCAACTGATTCAGTATTAGCTCAACTCAAGGAACACAAAATAGAGATATTAAAATTACTAAGTGATAATCCAGATATTTTAAATGTTTATCCCTTATCTTATGGTCAACGGGCATTATGGTTTTTGTGGCAATTAGTACCTGAAAGCGTAGCATACAATATAGCATTTACTTGTCGTATTTGTTCTGAGTTGAATGTTACGACTTTGGAGAAAACTTTACAGATATTAATTGATCGTCATCCTCTATTGCGTACTACGTTCCCTAAACATGGTAAGGAACCAATTCAACAAGTACATCAAAGCAACTCCATAGAGATTCAGCAAATAGATACTTCCGGTTTGAGTGAGGAGGAACTTCATCAAAGAGTATATCAAGACAGCAAGCAACCCTTTGATTTAGAAAAAGAACCATTGATGCGGGTGTCTTTGTTCAATTGTTCTGAAGATCAACATATCCTTTTGCTAACAATACACCATACTGTAGCAGATGCTTGGTCTGTTTTAGTCTTGGTGGAAGAGTTAGGAATGGTTTATCAAGCATTAGACTCAGGAATTAAACCATCTCTGGAACCTCTCAAGCATTCTTATGTGGATTATGTCCGTTGGCAAAAAGATATGTTGAATAGTCCTCAAGGGGAAAAACTTTGGAACTACTGGCAAAAACAACTAGGAGGAGAGTTACCTGTACTTAATTTACCCACCGACCGACCACGACCATCGATACAAACTTATAATGGTGCTTCCTATCACTTCCAATTATCTCAGAAGCTATCGGCACAACTGAAGGAATTAGCTCAAAGGGAAGAGAGAAGTCTTTATATGGTTTTGATTGCTGCCTTTCAAGTCCTTTTATATCGTTATACTGGACAGGAGGATATTTTACTTGGTTCTCCAACTTCAGGTAGAACTAAGCAGGAATTTACACCAATTTTTGGCTACTTTGTGAGTCCTGTGGTGATTAGGGTAAATCTTTCAGGTAACCCAAGTTTTCTAGAATTCCTCAGTCAAGTCAGTCGTACAGTATTGGAAGCACTAGCACACCAGGATTTTCCCTTTCCGTTACTGATAGAAAGATTGCAACTAGAGCGAGAACCTAGTCGCCCGCCTATATTTCAGGCTTTATTTGCTTTACAGAACTTCCGACAATTGCAGAATATGCAAAAAATTTTTGGGGATGAAGTTGTAGATCAGAAAGGACTTAAATTACAACCTTTTGAAATTCCTCAGCAAGAAGGTCAGTTTGATTTAGATTTGGAAATGAAAGAAGGGATATCCTCTTTGGTTGGGACTTTCAAGTACAATACTGACCTATTTAATCATCAGACTATTGTCCGAATGGCAGACCACTTTAAGACTTTGTTAGAAGAGATTGTGGTTAATCCTCAGCAGAAAATAGGGGTTCTACCTTTGTTAACTGAGACTCAACGTCATCAGTTGTTAGTGGAATGGAATGATACTGATAGTGAGTATCCCCAATATAAATGTATTCATCAGTTATTTGAGGAGCAAGTAGAAAAAAATCCTGATGCAATAGCGGTGGTATTTGAACAGGAGCAATTGACGTATGCTCAGCTGAATCAAAAAGCAAATCAATTAGCTCACTACCTACAAAGTTTAGGAGTAAAACCAGAAATGTTTGTGGGTATTTGTGTGGAGCGTTCTCTAGAAATGGTAGTGGGAGTTTTGGGGATTATCAAAGCAGGTGGTGCTTATGTGCCTCTTGAACCCAATTATCCATTAGAGCGGTTAGCTTATATATTGGAAGATGCTGATGCAGGGGTATTAGTTACTACTAAGTCTTTATTGAAGTCTTTACCAAAGAATCAGATACAGTTGGTATGTTTGGATAATGATTGGGAGACGATCGCTTCTCATAGCCACCAGAATCCTGTCAGTAATGTTGATTCAAGCAATTTGGCTTATGCAATCTACACATCTGGTTCTACAGGGAAACCAAAAGGGGTGCTTGTTCGCCACAAACCTGTAATTAATGTCATTGATTGGGTAAATAAAACCTTTGACATAGGAGATAATGATCGTCTTTTATTTATTACTCCTCTCACTTTTGATTTATCAGTTTATGATATTTTTGGCCTCTTAGCTGCTGGTGGTTCAATTTATATTGTATCTGAATTAAAACGTAAAGAGCCAGAAGAATTAATCAATTTATTATCTCATTATCAAATAACTTTTTGGGATTCAGCTCCAGCAGCTTTAGAACAACTTGTACCGTTGCTTCAGTCAAAAAATTATACTTGTAATTATTTAAAGTTAGTTTTATTAAGTGGTGATTGGATTCCTTTAGGATTACCAAATATTATCAAGGAATCTTTTCCAAATGTTGAAATAGTTAGTTTAGGTGGAGCCACAGAAGCAACAGTTTGGTCAAATTACTATCTTATAAAAGAAGTTTGCCCAGAATGGGTTAGTATTCCTTATGGCAAACCGATCCAGAATGCACAGTATTATATTCTCAATGAGTATTTTAATCCCTGTCCAGTTGGGGTAACAGGGGATTTATATATTGGTGGTGAATGTCTAAGCTCTGGGTATATTAACAATCCTGATAAAAATTTGAGTAGTTTTATTCCGAATCCGTTCACATATTCTCAATTAAAAGTAAAAAGTCCAAAACTATATAAAACTGGAGACTTAGCTCGTTATTTACCAGATGGTAATATTCAATTCATGGGTCGGGTTGATAACCAGGTCAAGATTCGGGGTTTCCGCATTGAATTAGGCGAAATTGAATCAGTACTATTGGCTCATTCTCAAATACAACAAACTTTGGTTCTGGCTCGAGCAGATAATATTGGTCATAAACGATTGGTGGCTTATGTTGTTACTAAAGACCAGTCGTTAAATAGTGAAGACTTACAAATTTATTTGCAACAGAAATTACCTAATTACATGATACCATCTGCCTTTGTATTTTTAGAAGCATTACCATTGACTTCTAATGGCAAGATAGATCGAAAAGCTTTACCTACAGCAGAATCATATTTAGCTATGGAAGGAAAGTTTGTCCCTCCTCGGGACAATATAGAAATTGAACTTGCCCAAATCTGGTCGCGTATTTTTAATATTACTCCAATGGGAGTGACAAACGATTTCTTCGATATAGGCGGTCATTCTTTGATAGCTGTTCGTCTGATGGCTGAAATTGAGCAAAAATTTCATCAGTATTTATCTTTAGCTACACTTTTCCAAAATCCAACTATAGAAAAGTTAGCTAATCTTTTGCGTTCTTCAAGAAAGGATATTTCTTGGTCTCCCTTAGTATCTATCAAAGCTACTGGCTCCAAGCCACCTTTTTTCTGTGTACCTGGAGCTGGAGGGAACCTGATTTATTTTTATGATCTGGCTCGCCACTTAGATCAAGAACAACCTTTCTATGGACTACAAGCTCAAGGACTAAATGATGGGTTTGATCCATTAACAAACATTCAAGATATTGCTTCTCAATATATCCAATTTATTCAAACTATTCAACCTCAAGGCCCTTATTTCCTTGGTGGTCATTCTTTTGGAGGTAAGGTAGCTTTTGAAATGGCTCAACAGCTAATTAAGGCTAATTATGAGGTAGGTTTAGTGGCTATTTTTGACACTAGCGCACCTATTCCTGAGTATCAGAATTTTTATTTTCGAGTATTGGATGATACAGATTGGATAGTTTTGCTGATTTCTCAAGTTCAAGAGTTATCAGGTCGAGAAATCAATATACCCCGTGAATATATCGAATCTCTTTCATTAGACGAGCAATTTGAATATCTCAAAGAAAAATTAATTCAACTTGATATGATGCCAACTCAAGCAAATATTAATCAAGTTCGTGCTTTTATGAAAGTTTTTCAGACAAATTTGACTGCTATAGATGACTATTTACCAGAGAATGTCTCTCCAACAGAAATAATTCTTTTCCGAACTGATGAGTTCAATAATACTCAAGCAGAATATGGATATATAAATCAAGTTCCCGCCTTGTGGGAAGCTTATAAGGCCAACTTGGAAAACTTAAAAGAGCCAACATTAGGTTGGCATAATTTTTTAAAACAACCGGTTGAGGTTTATAATATTCCTGGAAATCATCTAACAATGATGACTCAACCTCATGTTCAGGTATTGGCTCAAAAACTTCAAAAATGTCTTGATAAAAAATGAGGAGTGTAAAGGTGATGATGAATCAGGAATACCAGAGCGATCTAATAGCCATTATTGGTATGGCTTGTCGATTTCCAGGAGCGAATGACCACAACCAGTTTTGGCAAAATCTTGAATTAGGAGTTAATAGTATTAGTGAAATTCCTTCCCAAAGGTGGAAAGTAGAGAAGTATTATTCTGCCACTCCTGAGCAACCAAATAAAAGTATCAGCAAGTGGGGAGGACTGATAGAAGGAGTAGACCAGTTTGATGCCCAATTTTTCGGTATCTCTCCTAGAGAAACAACAAGCTTAGATCCGCAACAGAGAATGATGCTGGAGTTGAGCTGGTCTTGTATCGAAGATGCAGGGTATTCACCATTTCAACTATCAGGAAGTAATGTAGGTGTTTTCATCGGAGCTTGTAATTATGATTCAATTCTATTGATGAACAAAAGCGAAGAAGACATTGAGGGACACAATGGTACAGGAACTTGGACCTGTATGATTCCCAATCGCATTTCTTCCTACTTCAACTTTCACGGCCCAAGTATTCCCATAGATACAGCTTGCTCAAGTTCTCTGGTAGCGATTCATTATGCTATTAATTCTCTCAAAGAATCGGAATGTGAAATGGCACTTGTAGGTGGAATCAGTGTGTTGTTTACATCTACAACATATATCCAAATGAGTCAACTGGGGATGTTGTCTCCTACTGGACAATGCCAAACTTTTGACAGTGATGCTGATGGTTATGTTCGGGGAGAGGGGGCAGGAGTAATATTATTAAAATCATTGGAGAAAGCGATAGGAGATGGCGATCATATTTACGGCGTAATCAAAGGGAGTGCTATAAATCATGGAGGTAAAGCTAGAACCTTAACATCTCCCAATGTTTATGCTCAATCTCAAGTTTTGCGTTCTGCCTATACTAAAGCTAATATTCCACCCAATACAGTATCTTATATAGAAGCTCATGGTACGGGTACACCTTTGGGAGACCCCATTGAAATTAACGCTCTCAAACGAGGATTTAAACAACTACATCAGCAATATGGGTTAGGAAAGTCAAATAAATCCTATTGTGGTTTGGGGGCAGTGAAAAGTAATATTGGACATTTGGAAGGAGCTGCGGGAATTGCTGGAGTGATTAAAGTCCTCTTGGCAATGAAGCATAAAAAATTGCCACATATTGTTAACTTTAAAGAATTAAATCCACGCATTAATTTAAAAGATAGTCCATTTTACATAATTGATCAAACTCAAGAATGGAAAAAGTTAAAAACAGAATCAGGGGAAGAGATTCCTAGACGAGCAGGAGTTAGCTCTTTTGGAATAGGGGGTGTGAACGCTCACATAGTCATAGAAGAAGCACCGCTAGAAGTCAGACTTCATAAGTCAAAAGTTAGAAGTAATAATGATAGGGTAGCTCCTCTGCAAGAGGCAGATATTTTAGAACATTCGTTGCATTTATTAACTCTCTCAGCAAAAACGGAAAAAGCACTTTCTGAGTTGGTAGTTCGCTATCAAAATTATCTAGGAGAAGAAAACAATGAAAGTGAGTTAGGGGATATTTGCTACACAGCAAATACTGGACGTGCCGACTTTAATCATAGACTAATTCTTATCGCTACTAACCAACAAGAATTAGTAGAAAAATTAGAACAGTATCAAGGAGGTGCAGAAGTAGCAGGAATCTGTTCAGAAAAACTGCCCAACAATAGCACTCCACCGAAAATAGCCTTTTTATTCACAGGGCAAGGTTCCCAATATGTAAATATGGGAAAAGAACTATATGAAGAATCATCAGTATTCCGAGAAGCTATTAATAAATGTGACGAAATCTTAGGGTGGTTGTCTGCAACCACCCTCAAAGAAATTCTCTATCCTATAAATGAAAACGAATCCAGCTCATCTCTATTAAGTCAAACAGGTTATACCCAACCTGCTCTATTTGCGATAGAATATGCTCTAGCCCAACTATGGCAATCCTGGGGAATCAAACCAGATATAGTCATGGGTCATAGTGTGGGAGAATATGTAGCAGCAACAGTAGCAGGGATTTTCAGTTTAGAAGATGGTCTGAAACTGATAGCCGAGCGGGGTAGGTTAATGCAAGAGTTGCCTAGTGGAGGAGAGATGGTGGCGGTGATGGGATCGGCATCAATAGTGAAAACCCTGATAGCTCCAGACACCAAAATAGGTATTGCAGCAATAAACGGACCAGAAAGTGTAGTCATTTCTGGAGAATCAGTAGCCATGAAGACCATGGTGAGTAGCTTAGAAGCTGAAGGAATTAAAACCAAACAACTAGAGGTATCCCACGCCTTCCATTCACCGTTAATGGAACCAATGTTGGCAGAGTTGGCAGCAGTAGCTAATCAAGTGACCTATAATCAGCCTGAGATTCCACTTATATCAAATGTTACTGGACTACAAGCAGATGAGAATATAACTACATCTAAATACTGGGTTAATCATGTGCAACAACCAGTAAAATTTTATCAAAGTATGGAGACTTTGCAGAAACTTGGATATGAAATTTTCCTGGAAATTGGACCGAAACCTACTTTGTTGGGCATGGGGAAACAGTGTGTATCAAAAGAGAGTATCTGGTTACCCTCTTTGCGTCCTGGAGTGGAAGACTGGCAACAGATGCTCTCTAGTTTAGGACAAATGTATGTTAAAGGAGTGCAGGTGGACTGGTCAGGATTCTACAGGAAATCCAACTGTCAAAAAGTAGTGTTACCTACCTATCCGTTCCAACGGCAACGATATTGGTTAGAAACTACGAAATCAGAATCAGATGTAAATGGATTAGAACTTTGGCAACAGCAAAGTCATAACAAGGAACATCCTCTTTTAGGTTATCGATTGAAAAATTTGGCTCATCTTCCAAATACCTATATTTGGGAAACTGAGGTTGACGATCAATTTTTATTATACATTAAAGATAATCGTTCTTTAGGCTCTGTGCTAATGCCTCACACTGCTTATATAGAAATGGGCTTGGCTGTTGCAGAAATCGTTTTTGGGGTGGAATGTAATGCTATCAATGATTTGATACTACATAAACCTCTCTTTTTATCTGAAACAAAAAATCAAAAGATACAAACTATCCTTTATCCTGATGAGTTTGATAATTTAATGTCCTTTAATGTTTATAGCTGTCGAATCCAAAAACAATCAATTCAACCAAATTGGACTTTATGTGCGACCGCAAAGATTACCTTGAATCATCAGTAACTATAGTCAAACATTAATATTAGGATAAAAAATATGCAGTTTGGTTTAATGCTCTTTGGTAGCAGTCAAGATAGTTTGATAGGAAATAAATACAACCTAGTCATAGAAAGTGCTCGGTTCGCTGATCGGCATAATTTCTCTAGTGTGTGGACACCAGAGCGTCATTTTACAGAATTTGGTGGTATATATCCAAATCCTTCAGTGATAAATGCTGCATTAGCTAGAGAAACTCAGAGAGTCAGATTACAATCAGGAAGCTTAGTTTTACCTCTACATCACCCAATTAGAATTGCTGAAGATTGGTCTATTGTGGATAATTTATCTGGTGGCCGAGTGGGTATATCTTTTGCCCCTGGATGGAATCCTGATGATTTTGCCATGTTTCCTGAAAAATATAAAGAGCGTCATAATGAATTATTTATTGGTGTAGAAACGGTTAGAAAACTTTGGCAAGGAGAGTCAATTCAAGTTAAAAGTGGAAATGGCAATTTAGTCGATATCAGAATATATCCTAAACCAGTTCAAATAGAACTACCTACTTGGATTACTGCTGCTAGTAGCCCCAGAACATTCGCTACAGCAGGACAAATTGGTGCGAATATTTTAACTTCTTTACTAGGTCAACAAAGTATAGAGGAATTAACCAAAAAAATTGCCCTTTATCGTCAAAATAGAGCCGATTATGGATTCGATCCTGATACAGGAATAGTATCAATGATGTTACATACCTTTGTTGGTGAGGATTTTAACCAGGTAAGGGAATTGATACGGGGTCCTTATTGTGAATATATTAAGTCTAATTTTAAGTTATTTGCACAAGGTGTACCCCAGAGTAGAGGTTATAATCCAGATAAAGTCAAGATGTCTGAAAAAGACATGGACGAATTTGTTAATTTTTTATATGAAGGATTTGCTTCTTCTAGGGGATTAATTGGAACACCGGAAACCTGTATTAATCTGATAGAAGAACTAGATGCTATTGGAGTTAATGAAATAGCCTGTTTGCTCGATCTTGGTCAAAGTAAGGAGTTAATTCTAGAACATCTACCTTATCTAGATCGACTTAGAGAAATCTACAATGCCCAGGTAAGGGTATTTGATAAACTTCCTACTAACTTGGCTAATGACATTTCATCAAAATCTATAGGGGCAGAAAAAGATGAGACACAACTGACTAACTTAACCAATGGCATTTCATCCCAAGCCATACAAGCAGAAAAAGATGAGACACAACTGATATCTCACGTCGAAAATACTCTTCCAGAAATTAAAAACCGATGTATCAACCAAAAATCAGCCCAAGAGTTTTATGCCTATTTAGATAAATCTGGAATGCAACTAGGGGAAAATTATCAGGGAATCGAAAGCCTTTGGTTAGGTCAAAATGAAGCTCTAGCTAAAGTAAAAATTCCTGCTAAAAATGTCTCCCATAATTCAATTAAAATTCATCCAGCACTCTTGGATGCTTGTCATCAGGTGATGGGAGCAGCATTAATATCTACGAATACTGAATCAGTATATCTTCCCATAGGTATCAAGAATATTCAAGTTCATAAACCAATAAAGGATGAGGTGTTCAGCTATGCAGCCTTGCCTACTTCTTTAGATGGAGAAGAAGATTCAATTGAGGGTAATGTTCGTATATTCGATCTGGAAGGTAACTTACTGGTTGAAGTTAATAGTTTGCAGATGCATAAAGCTAATAACTTACTTGACAACAGCAGTTTGGCAGATGATTATTCAGAGTTACTATATGAGATGCAATGGCAACCCCAGCCGATATCTGAAACCGAAGAAAAACCTTCATTTCTTCTGAATAAAGAGCCTGGCAGTTGGATTATATTTGCAGATAGCCTTGGAGTTGCTGACAAGTTAGTAGAATTGCTCAAACAGCAACAACAGAGTTGTATTATTGTTCGTTGTAGCGAAACATCTCAGATTCAAAATACAGATGAAATTTATCTTAACCCGGCAGACAAAGAAAGTTTACAGAAACTGATTGAGGGAGTATTAGAAACAAATCAGTTCCCATGTCGTGGTATTATCCATCTTTGGAGTTTAGATGTGAAGTCAGGTCAAGAAACAACTGTTGCTTCCTTACAGAAAGATCGGCTACGCTCAGTCACAAGCATACTAAATTTGGTGCAAACAGTTACTAAAATTACAGCATCCTCTTTGCCATTCCTGGGATTTGTAACTCAAAATGTACAAAAAGTAGGTTCAGAAGTGGTTCCTCCCTCTCCACCTCAAGCACCTGTCTGGGGCTTAGGAAGGGTTATAGCTACAGAATTTCCAGATATATCAAGCAAACTTATAGATTTAGATAGTGAAGTTGGTCTTGAAGATACAGCCAAGCAGTTATTGAGGGAACTAGAGAGTCAAGATCGAGAAAACCAAATCGTTTTTCGAGGTGGAAAACGTTATATTGTTCGCTTAGTACATAGTCAGAAATTGACAAAAGAAACTAAGCCTATAGATTTTCTTCCTGATGCCACTTACTTAATAACAGGTGGCCTTGGTCATTTTGGAATTAATACAGCTCGCTGGATAGTGGAGGGTGGAGCAAAGCATCTGGTTTTGATAGGACGTAGTGCTCCTTCAAATGCAGCCCAGGAGACGATCGATTATTTGGAGAACTTAGGAGCTGAAGTGTTGGTATTCCAAGCCGATGTTTCAAATCAAGAAGAGATGTCCACGATCTTAAACAAAGTTAAACGTTATTGTCCACAACTGAAAGGGATTTTTCATCTAGCAGGTGTTAGTCAAGCTAAACCTATACAATGTATTACTCCTAATGACTTGGATTTAGTTTTAGGTCCTAAGGTATTGGGAACATGGATTTTACATGAACTAACCTTGGATATGAACCTAGACTTTTTCTTCAGCCCCTCTTCTATGTCACCTATATTTGGTTCAAAAGGTCTTGCTCATTATGCTGCGGCTAATCACTTTCTTGATATTTTTGCTCATTATCGGCAAAGCCTTGGCTTGTCAGGGTTAACAGTTAATGTAGGAATTTTAGCTAGTGGTGGGATGGCTTTCTCTTCACCTGAAGCCCAGCAACAAACAATAGGAGTAGGATTAAATGTTACGGAGCCAACAGATATTCTTGAAGTTGCGACAAGACTAATAAGTCAGAATGTTCCTAACATAATAGTTGCTGACATGAACTGGTCAATATTTAAGCAACTTTACGAGAGTACCACTAGAAGTTTACTTTTAGAAAACATTGAGGTACAATCGCAGAATTTAGCAGATCGAGGTTCAAGTCCAGCAGCACAGTCATGGAAAAAATTGGAATCAGCACCAGAAAATGAACGCTATGAACTTTTGATAGGTTTCCTTCAAGCTGAAGTAGCCAATGTATTGGGATATGTAGGAAAGTCTGAACTTCCTAACCCAGAGCAAGGTTTTTTCGATATGGGTATGGACTCTTTGATGGCTGTTGGTCTAAAAAATAGACTACAGGATAGTATAGGTTGTTCTTTACCTACAGCGTTGATTTTTGAGCATTCTAATGTTTTAAGTTTGGCTGAATACATAATAGAAGAGATACTGCATTGGAAATCATCGGAGCCAGAAAAAGTCAAACCGAATCAAATGCCAAATGAACACGATATAGAAGCAGAAATATCAAGCAATATCAAGCAACTATCAGATCAAAATTTAGAAAATATAATTAACCAAGAACTAGAAGCACTAATGGAGGTAGATTAAATGAAAAAAGAAGAAAATAGTTCAAATGAATTATCTCCATTACAGCGCTCAGTTGTAGTAATTGAGAAGTTGAAAGCAAAACTGAAAAAACAAGAGTATTCCATGACAGAGCCAATTGCTATTATTGGTATGGGATGTCGTTTTCCAGGTGAAGCAAACGACCCCAGGCAATTTTGGCAATTGCTGTCTAATGGAATTGATGCTATAACAGAGGTTCCCGAACGAGGTTGGGATATAGATAAATACTACGATCCAGACCCGGAAACTCCAGGAAAAATGTACACCTGTTTGGGAGGATTTATAGAACAGGTAGAGCAATTCGATCCTCAATTTTTCAGGATTTCACCTCGAGAGGCTCTCAGTATCGATCCACAACATCGCTTACTACTAGAAGTTAGTTGGGAAGCATTTGAATATGCTGGAATCATCCCTGAACGATTGAATAGTAGTTCCATAGGAGTATTTGTAGGTATTACTATTAACGAATATGGAAAAATCGGTCAACATCTATCTAACACCAACCTGGACAATTATGCAATAACTGGACTACCCTTAAATGTGGCAGCCGGACGTATTGCCTATACTTTTGGACTCACAGGGCCTTGTATGTCTATAGATACTGCTTGCTCATCTTCTTTGGTAGCAATTCATCAAGCCTGTCAAAGTTTACGACAGAAGGAATGTAAAATGGCTTTAGCTGGCGGAGTGAATCTCATTTTGCTACCTGATAGCATGATTCTCACTTCCAAAGCAAAAATGTTGTCGGTTGATGGTCGTTGCAAAACTTTTGATGCCACTGCTGACGGTATGAGTCGGGGGGAAGGATGCGGAATGCTTTTACTCAAATGTCTATCAGATGCACAAGCAGATGGAGATAATATATTAGCAGTAATTAGAGGTTCTGCTATTAATCACGATGGGCCTAGTAGCGGTTTGACAGTTCCTAACGGTTTTTCTCAGGAAAAGGTAATTCGTCAAGCTCTCAAGATGGCAAAACTGGAGCCGTCGGATATAAGTTATATTGAAGCTCACGGCACAGGAACTCCTTTAGGAGATCCTATAGAGCTAAGATCGTTGGCAAGAGTTTTTGGGAAAGATGATTCTAGAGAGCAACCTTTAAATGTGGGGTCGGTAAAAACTAATCTTAGTCATTTAGAAACAGCCGCAGGGGTATCAGGATTAATCAAAACTGTATTGCAATTACAGCATCAACAGATAGTACCTCATCTACACCTAAAGAATCCTACAACTGAGTTTAACTGGGAAGATACTCCACTGGTAGTGCCAACTGAACTAACTTCTTGGGAGGTAAAAAAAGGTAGTAGAATTGCTGGAATTAATTCCTTTGGTGCAAGTGGTACTAATGCTCATATAATCTTAGAAGAAGCACCCACTCAAATCAAAGGTAATACGCCCCAGGATAGTCAAGAGCGCCCATGTCATATATTTACTCTATCAGGTAAAACTGCAACAGCTCTCGAAGAATTAGCTAGTCGTTATAAAAATCACCTAGAAGAGTATCCGGAATTAGAACTGGCGGACATTTGTTACACAGCGAATACAGGAAGAGGACACTTCGATTATAGATTAGCTGCGATCGCGTCTAACCAGCAGGAATTATTACAAAAACTCAGCAATTTTGGTACTAAAGAGGAAGTAGCTGGACTATTTGAAGGAGTGTTATCCAACAACACAAGTTCACCAAAAATTGCTTTTTTATTTACAGGTCAAGGTTCCCAGTATTTAAACATGGGACAGCAGCTATATCAGCAAGCTCCAGTATTCCGTCAAGCCATAGACGAATGCGACCAGATTTTGATTTCGATTTTAGAATATTCTCTGCTATCAATTATTTATCCAAAAGATGAAAAAGATTCATCTCTACTAGACCAAACAAGTTATCTGCAACCAGCACTATTTGCCATAGAGTATGCTCTAGTTCAATTATGGCAATCCTGGGGTATTAAGCCTCATGTAGTCATGGGTCACAGTGTAGGAGAATATGTAGCAGCAACAGTGGCCGGGGTGTTCAGTTTAGAAGATGGTTTGAGAATCATTGCTACTAGAGGTCAGTTAATGCAGCAGTTATCCTCTGGTGGAGAAATGGTGGCAGTGATGGCATCAGAAGAACAAGTACAGCTACTAATAAATAAATTAGGATTAGCAAATTATGTTGTCAGCATTGCTGCAATAAACGGACCGGAAAGTGTGGTCATTTCCGGTAAAAGTGAAGTCATTAAGACATTATGTAATAGTCTAGAATCCCAAGAAATTAAAACTAAACAATTACAGGTATCTCATGCTTTTCATTCACCGTTGATGGAACCGATGTTGGCAGAATTTGAATTAGTGGCCAATCAACTCACTTACAATCAACCTCAAATTCAGATTATATCTAATGTTACTGGACAAAAGGCCGATAAGAGTATAAGTTCAGCTCAATACTGGGTAACTCATATTCGTCAACCAGTGAGATTTGCTCAAGGTATGAACAGTTTGTTAAGCAACGGATATGAAGTCTTCTTAGAAATCGGACCAAAGCCAATTTTGTTGGGGATGGGGCGACAGTGCATAAAAGAAGATGTAGGGCTATGGTTAGCTTCAATGCGTCCTGGAGTAGATGAATGGCAACAGATGCTATTGAGTTTAGGGCAGTTATATGTACGAGGAGTTAAACCAGATTGGTCAGGATTCGATGGAGATTACACTCGTCAGAAAATAGTATTACCAACTTATCCCTTCCAAAGGCAGAGTTATTGGATCGAAACTACAACAGACCAACTGCAAAATAATAGTCTTGGGGTTAGCAATAACAAAACAACTCAAATTGTAGATTTACTCAACCAAGGTAATACTAAAAAAATAGCTCAAGAACTGGAGAAAGTTGGAGAACTATCCCCAACAGAAATAGAAATATTACCTAAAATTCTAGAACTGTTAGTGAACCAGCATCAGGAACAACTAGATATTAGTAGTCTAAGTGATTGGCTATATGAATTAAAATGGCATTTTCAAGGTCGTTTTGGTAATCAGTTAGATGCAAAATGCTTATTGAGACCTGCACAAATAGAGCAGGAAGTCAATAAAAATTTAACAGAATTAATCTCTGTAGAAAATTTAGAAGTTTATGAAAAAATTCTCACTTACTTAGAAGAATTGAGTGTCGAGTATGTCATACAAGCATTTAAACAAATGGGATGGGTTTATGAGATAGGGGACAGTTTTTCCACAGATTCTATTGCTAAAAATTTAGGGATAATTCCTACCCATAAGCGACTTTTGAACCGTCTTTTAGAGATTCTGGCAGAGGAAGGTTTTCTAGACTCAACCTCAGAGGAGTGGAGAGTATTAAAAATTTTAGATGAAGTTAACCCAGGGCTAAAAAATCAGAGTTTACTGAGTCAATATCCTCAAGCTCAAGCTGAATTGACTCTTGGCCATCGTTGTGCTGAGTCTCTAGGTAATGTGATGCGAGGAGCATTAAATCCAGTAGAAGTGCTGTTTCCATCAGGTGATTTCACGACAGCAGCTCAACTATATGCAGAATCACCAACAGCTAAGGTGATGAATGCCCTAGTAGAGCAATCAGTAATTAAAGCTTTGGAGCAATTACCCCCAGACAGAGGAGTAAGGTTTTTAGAGATAGGAGCAGGAACAGGAAGTACAGCTAGTTATGTATTACCTCATCTGCCATCTCATCAAACTCAATATATGTTCTCGGATATTGGCTCTTTATTCATTGCCAAAGCTCAGGAGAAATTCCAAGATTATTCATTTGTAAGTTATCAAACTCTGGATATAGAGGTAGAACCGACAAGCCAAGGTTTAAAGGAAGGCCAGTTTGATGTGATAATTGCAGCTAATGTTCTCCATGCTACCACGAGAATGAGTGAAACTATGGCGAATGTGAGAAAGCTATTAGCACCAGGGGGAATATTGGTGTTATTAGAAGGAACAACTCGTTACAGGTGGATAGATTTAATTTTTGGATTGTTAGAAGGGTGGTGGAAATATGAAGACTTAGAGTTGCGCCCCAATCATAGTCTACTAACTCGCCCTAAGTGGAAGCAATTACTGAGTGAAACTGGTTTTTCCGAAGTAGTTTGTTTGCCAGATACCTCAAAAGTGCCAAAAGTGTTATCTGAACAAGCTGTAATTGTAGCCACTACGGCTGAAATAGAAACAGATTCTACGACACCATCAAAAGATTGGTTGATTTTTGCAGATAAAGAAGGAGTAGCTGAGAACTTAGCTACTCAATTGCGTTGTCAAGGGGATGTATGTAAATTAGTGTGGGCAGCAGAGGAATATCGGCAACTTGCCCCTGAAGAATTTACGATTAATCCCAACAATCCCGAAGATTTTGAGCAACTGGTAGCTCAAATCAGAATCGACTCATCTAATTTTCATGGGGTAGTGCAATGTTGGACGATGGAAAGTGGAGTAGCTATAAATCTCAGTGGTGAGGAATTAGAAAGATTATCCCAGTTGGGAACTGGCAGCACTTTATTCTTAGTGCAGGCATTAGTCAAAATGGAATTATCTCAACTACCGCGATTATGGTTAGTTACTCAAGGAGCGCAATCAGTAACAAATAATTATCCTCTAGCTGGAGTTGCACAATCTTCTATATGGGGAATAGGAAAAGTGATTAACTTAGAACACTCTGAGTTAAATTGCGTCAGAATTGATTTAGAGCCAGAACAGAGTTTAGAAACAAAAGCATTAAGGCTTTGCTCAGAAATTTGGTCAGAGGATATAGAAGACCAAGTGGTTTTACGAGAAAACAGTCGTTATGTGCCACGATTAGTCAGAAGCGATTTGACTAAAGTTAAAATACCAGTCAAGTTTCAAGCGGATCGCAGCTACATGATTACCGGGGGTTTAGGCGGTTTGGGATTATTGGTATCTCGTTGGATGATAGAACAGGGAGCTAAACATTTAGTGCTAGTGGGGCGTCGTCCGCCAGATGATGCTGCAACTGAGAAGTTAACAGAATTGGAACAAATGGGAGCTAGGGTAGTATTTGAGCTGGCTGATGTATCTGAATGGCAATCTATGGTTAGGTTATTTTCTAACATAAATAATTCAGTTCCTCCCCTGGCAGGAGTGATTCATGCAGCAGGTGTTTTATCCGATGGAGTGCTAAAGAATCAAACTTGGTCAAGCTTTGAAAAAGTAATGAAACCTAAAGTGCAAGGTGCTTGGTATTTACATCAATTGACCAAAACACAATCATTAGACTTTTTTGTGATGTTTTCTTCCATTGCATCTTTGTTTGGTTCTGCTGGTCAAGGAAACCATAGTACAGCTAATGCTTTTATGGATGCTTTAGCCTATCATCGTCAAAGTATGGGATTGCCAGGATTGAGTATTCATTGGGGTGCAATATCTCAAGTGGGTGCAGCAGCGGAAATAGGTGCAGATACTATGGTCAAGTTGAGAGGTATGGGGGCCATTAATCCAACTCAGGTATTAGAGGCCCTCAATTTACTGATGGGTAATTTAGCTGTGGAAGTGGGAGTAGTACCGATTGATTGGCCAGCATGGCAAGAACAAGCCGCTAAATGGATGTTTTTAAGAGACTGGAAAGAACCAGTTGAAACTTTATCGGTATCTAAAATAAATTTTTTAGAACAATTAAAAGAAGCTTTGCCTAGTCAGAAATATTCACTGTTAACCACTCATGTTTGTCGTCAGGTCAGTCAGGTATTGGGTATGAGTAGTGAGAATTTGATTAGTTTAAAAGCTGGTTTTTTTGATTTGGGAATGGATTCTCTGACATCTATAGAGTTGAGAAATAAATTACAAAATAGTTTAGATTGCTCTATTTCATCTACTCTAACTTTTGACTATCCTACAGTGGGAGAACTTGTAGATTATTTAGCTGAAGAAGTGCTAAAAATAAAAGATAGTCAAAGTTTAGTTAATGAAACAAAAGAAAGTGAGGATAGTAAAAAACAAGAAGAGTTGATAGACAAGACAAAAGAGCTTTCAGAAGAGCAGTTAGAAGATTTAATTAACCAAAAATTGAATTTGTTTATAAATGAGTGACTAACCACAAATCTAACCAAAACGCTCAAGTCGTTTAAATGGTTAGTCCAGCCCACTTAGTGATAATTAAACGTTATTTTGGTCAGAATACGTCGGGATGCGTGGCCAGTTTCGACCTAAGAGTGTTCGGCATTAAACAAGCAAAGAGATTTGAAAAGCTAGTGTGTCGAGCTGAAAAAGCCAAGATAACCGGGCGAGGCCAACTTTACACAGAAATGTAGGAGGTATAAAATCAGTGGAAATTTCATCAAAGAAAATAGAACAACTAACTCCTTTGCAACGCTCGTTTCTCGTAATTGAGCAATTGCAATCAAAGTTGGATGTACTAGAAAAATCAAAAACTGAATCCATAGCTATTGTTGGTATGGGTTGTCGTTTCCCAGGTAGTGTATCTAATCCACAAGACCTCTGGAATCTTTTACGTCAGGGAAGAGATGCTATAACTGAAGTTCCATCCAACCGATGGGATATTGAGGATTATTATGACCCTAACCCAGAAACTCCAGGGAAAATGTCTACTCGTTATGGTGGTTTTGTCGATTATCTAGAGGAGTTTGATGCACTTTTCTTTGGCATCTCTGCTAAAGAAGCCCTTTTTCTCGATCCTCAACAACGTTTATTATTGGAAGTTGTTTGGGAATCTCTAGAAAATGCTGCAATTAACCCTGACGGACTAGCTAAGACTAAGACTGGTGTTTTTATTGGTATTGGTGGTGGTGACTATGGTCAGCTCATTGTTTCCGATCTTCAAAAAATTAATGCCTATTTTGGTAGTGGTAATGCCCATTGTACTGCTGCTGGGCGACTCTCTTACACTTTAGGACTAATGGGGCCAAATATGGCGATAGATACGGCTTGTTCCTCTTCGTTGGTGAGCATACATTTGGCTTGTTCTAGTTTGCTAAATAAAGAGAGTGATTTAGCTCTAGCTGGAGGAGTAAATCTCATAATTTCACCATTGATTACTATTAATCATTCTAAAGCTAATATGCTGTCATCAGATGGTCGTTGTAAGACATTTGATACTTTAGCGGATGGGTTTGTTCGCAGTGAGGGATGTGGTATTGTAGTTCTCAAACGACTGAGTGATGCTATTGCCGATCGCGATAATATTCTCGCAGTTATTCGGGCGAGTGCTATCAACCAGGATGGTCATACCAGTGGTCTAACAGTGCCTAATGGTACGTCACAGGAAACTCTGATTCGTCAAACTCTGGAAAAAGCTAGAGTTAAGCCAGAGAAAGTTAGCTATGTGGAAGCTCATGGTACTGGAACTTCTTTAGGAGATCCAATTGAAGTGGGGGCTTTAGGGAGGGTGTTTGGCAAAACTCATTCTCTCTCGAAACCGTTGATGATTGGTTCTATAAAAACAAACATTGGTCATGCGGAAGCAGCAGCAGGGGTGGCTGGTTTGATGAAGGTGGTATTACAACTTAAAAATCAAGAAATTGTTCCCCATTTGCATTTTAAGCAGCCAAATCCTTATATAAATTGGGAAGAGTTGCCAATAGTTATTCCTACTCAACTTACTCCTTGGCATTCAGGGGATGAAAGTCTGATAGCAGGGGTAAGTTCTTTTGGTTTTAGTGGTACTAATGCTCATATAGTTTTGGAACAAGCACCTATTCCAGTTAAAGGCGATCGATCCCTGGAGTTTCCTTTTCATATATTAACATTGTCAGCTAAAACTGAGAATGCTTTAAAAGATTTAGTCAGTAGTTATCAAAGCTACTTGGAAAATCATCAAAATTTGGAACTAGGAGACATTTGTTACACAGCAAATACAGGAAGAGCTAATTTTAGCTATCGGTTAGCAGTTATAGCTTCTAACCAAGAAGAATTAGCTCAAAGGTTACTGAGATGGCAAACTAATCCAGAAGAAGCATTATTATTTCAAGGGCAACTCCGAAAAAATAACCAATCTCTGCCAGTGGCATTCCTGTTCACAGGCCAGGGGAGCCAGTATCTGAATATGGGAAGGTCACTATATGAAACTCATAGAGTTTTTCGTGAATCCCTAGACGAATGCGATCGAATTTTGAGTTCAGTTTTAGACCAACCACTACTGTCTGTTATTTATCCTTCGGTAACAGATGAAGCAAATTCATCTATACTAGAACAAACAGTTTATACTCAACCTGCTTTATTTGCCATAGAATATGCCCTGGCTAAGTTATGGGAATCATGGGGGGTTAAACCTGATGTAGTCATGGGTCACAGTCTGGGAGAATATGTAGCAGCGACAGTAGCGGGAATTTTCAGTTTAGAAGACGGTTTGAAGTTGGTAGCTGCTAGAGCTAGGTTGATGCAAAATTTGCCCATGGGTGGTGAAATGGTGGCAGTGATGGCATCGGAGTCAAAGGTGCGGTTACTGATGGAGTCGTCTGGAGAAAAGGTAGCGATCGCAGCCATTAATGGGCCAGAGAGTGTGGTTATTTCTGGTGAGTCTGAGGCGATTCAATCATTATGTGCTATTCTTGAATCTCAAGAAATTCAAACAAAACAGTTACAAGTATCTCATGCTTTCCATTCACCATTGATGGAACCAATGTTAGCCGAGTTTCAGGCAATAGCTGAACAAGTAAATTACCATCTACCAGAAATTAAATTGATTTCAAATGTGACAGGGCTTCAGGCAGATAGTAGCATTGTTACGGCTCAGTATTGGGTAGATCATATATGCAAACCTGTAAAATTTGCTGCGAGCATGAAAAATTTGCACAGTCAAGGATATGAAGTTTTCTTAGAAATTGGCTGCAAACCTATTTTGTTAGGAATGGGTAAACAGTGTTTGCCAGAAGATTTCGGAGTGTGGCTACCTTCAATACGTCCAATAGTGGATGAGTGGCAACAAATGCTTTCTAGCTTAGGAAAATTGTATGTGCAAGGTGTTTCTGTCGATTGGTCAAACTTTTACGAATATTATGCTTTTCAAAAGGTTATTTTACCAAATTATCCTTTTCAGAAGCAACGTTATTGGATTGAAAATACCGATAATAAAAAATATATTAGGGAAGTAAAAAATACTGGCAAGGCGTCAGAGAATACCAGTGTTTTAATGCAGCTAATTAATCAAGGAGATACTAATACTTTAGTAAAACACTTAGAAAAAGTTTATAATTTTTCACCAGAAGAATTAAATTTATTACCCGATATATTAAAAATAATAGTTCGAGAAAATCAAAAAGAATTAGCAGAAACTAAACTGAAAGATTGGTTCTATGCAGTTCAATGGAAAGAAATCAAACAAATTGGGCAAAAAAGTAATGATAATCAGCCAAGTCATTGGTTGATTTTTGCTGATTCTACAGGAGTAGCAACGGCAATAGCAAATCAATTAAAAAATCAAGGCCATGAATGTAGTTTAGTTTATATATCCGATTGTTATCAAAAACAAAAAACAGGAATTTTTTACCTGAATCCTTCTCAGATTGAAGAGTTTGAACAACTATATCAGGAAATACTGAAAACAAGCAAATATCCTCTAGCACAAGTAATCCATTTATGGAGCTTAAATGCTCCTACTACTGAAGATTTAACTATTAGTAGCTTAAAATCATCACAACTTTGGGGGTGTGGCAGTGTACTCCATCTGTTACAAGCTATAGTCAAAAATTCCTTTTCCAGTTCACCCAAATTATGGTTAGTAACCCGAGGCGCTCAACCAGTTTATTCTCCTACAGAGAAAGTAACAGTTGCTCAAGCACCTCTGTGGGGTTTAGGTCGAGTGATATCTTTAGAACATCCCCAACTATGGGGTGGAGTGGTTGATTTAAACCCAGAAAATCTAGAGGATGAAGAGAAAATGCTACTGGATATTATAACTAATAATAATGTAGCAGAAGACCATCTTGCTATCAGGGGAGGAAAAACTTATGTAGCTCGTCTAGTTAAACAAGTGACTAAAGAAGCTCGAGAAATTTCATTGTCTTCAGATGCTACCTATCTAATTACTGGAGGATTAGGTGCTTTAGGATTGCATACAGCTCAATGGATGGCAAACAAAGGAGCTAAAAATATTGTGTTGATGAGTAGAAGTAAACCTTCTCAGGAGGTGCAAAAAAGGATTGAAGAATTAGAAGCAACAGGAGTTTCCATTGTTACTTGGTCTGGTGATATATCTAATGAACAAAATACGATAGAAATTTTTAGGCATATTCAAACATCTTTGCCTCCATTAAAAGGTGTGATTCATAGTGCAGGAACATTGAGTGATAGTGTATTGCAACAGATGAGTTGGGAGCAATTTACTCAAGTGATGGCACCAAAGTTAGAAGGAACTTGGTATTTACATAAACTAACGGAAAATTTGGAATTAGACTTCTTTGTTTGTTTCTCTTCTATAGCTTCATTGCTAGGTTCACCAGGTCAAGGAAATTATGCAGCAGCTAATGCATTCATGGATGGGTTGTCTCATTATCGTTCTAGTCTAAAATTACCTAGTTTGAGTATTAATTGGGGACCTTGGGAACAAGGGGGAATGGTCGATAGTTTAGCTAATCAACATCAGAGTCGTATTAGAAGAACAGGGATAAGTTCTATAGACCCAGCAGATGGTGTGGTAGCATTAGAGCAACTGCTACTTAAGCAATCTACAACTGGACAAGTAGGAGTTTTATCGGCACAGTGGTCTGTTGTCTCAGAAAATTTTAATTTTGGCCAGAATTTTTCACTACTTTGGAAACTGTTAGAAAACAAAGAATCAGAACAGGAATTAGAATTTCAGCCCCAGATAGACAGAACAATTATGGAAAAATTAGAAGGGGCGCTAGAAACAGAACGTCCAGAAATTTTCAAAACTCATTTGGAAGCAGAAGTCGCTAAAGTTATGGGTTTAAATTCAACTAAATTACCAGAACCAAATTTGGGATTTGTGGAAATGGGTATGGATTCTCTGATGGCAGTGGAATTAAATAACCGACTACAATCTCAATTAGGAATTTCCTTGCCAACAACATTAGCTTTTGAATATCCTACGATTGAAAAGTTATCTCAATATTTTTGTGAGGAAATAATGGGATGGAAATCATTCGAGCAGAATGATAGTGAGATTACACTAAATACTGATGTCAACGAAAAAGAAATAGATTTGCAAGGTTTATCTGATGAAGAAGCTGAAGCAAAATTGATGAATACATTAAATAGCATGGGATATTAAAAATATGACTATGAATGCAGCTAATAATCCAGAAAAAAAGCCGTCTGTATCTCCCATAAAAAGAGCTTTGAAAGCTGTGGAAGATATGAAAACTAAGCTCGAAGCAATGGAGTATTCCCAAACTGAACCTATTGCTATTATTGGCATGGGGTGTAGATTTCCTGGGAATGCTAACAATCCAGAACAATTTTGGGAGTTATTGAGTAATGGTAAAGATGGTATTGTAGAAATTCCTCCTGAACGTTGGGATATTGATGATTATTATGATTCAGATCCTGATGCTCCTGGGAAAATGTATGTCCGTCATGCAGCTTTGTTGTCCGAGGTTGATAAATTTGATGCTCAGTTTTTTAGCATCTCTCCTCGAGAAGCTGCTAGTCTCGATCCACAGCAACGTTTACTTTTGGAAGTAACCTGGGAAGCTTTAGAAAGGGCAGGAATTAATCCACAGGAACTAAAAGACTCTCAAACAGGAGTGTATGTGGGTATGGTTCATAATGATTATATGCATTTGGGCATAGACCAACTCGAAAATCTTAGTCCCTATGATGGTACAGGAAATGGCTTTTGTTATGCAGTAGGGCGTTTATCATATTTCCTGGGTTTACAAGGTCCATCAGTAGCTATTGATACAGCGTGTTCAGCTTCTCTAGTAGCAATACACCATGGTTGTCAGAGTCTGCGATCGCGAGAGGCTGATTTAGTCTTGTCAGGAGGAGTGCAATTGATTCTTTCTCCTCTAATAACTACTGCACTATCAAGATTAAAGGCTCTTTCTCCTGATGGTCGCTGCAAAACTTTTGATGCTGCTGCTGATGGCTATGGCAGGGGAGAGGGATGTGGTATCTTGGTACTTAAACGTCTATCAGATGCCAAAAAAGATGGCGACCGGATTTTGGCTGTGATTCGAGGTTCTGTAGTCAACCATGATGGTGCCAGCAGTGGGCTAACAGTACCGAATAAACTAGCCCAAGAAAAGCTTATTGACCAAGCTCTCAAAGCAGCAAATGTAAAGCCATCTGAAGTGAGTTATGTAGAAGCTCATGGTACAGGAACTTCTTTAGGAGACCCAATAGAAGTGAGAGCCTTAGCTAGCATATTTGGGCAAGGTCACGATCTGGAAAATCCGTTAATGATTGGTTCAGTGAAAACAAATGTTGGTCACTTAGAGTCTGCTGCTGGAATTGCTGGTTTGATGAAAGTAGTTCTACAACTGCAAAATCAAGAGATTGTTCCTCATCTGCATCTGAAAAAACTGAATCCATACGTCAATTGGGAGGAGTTACCCCTCAGAGTTCCCACTGAAAAAATTCATTGGTCATCACCAAATAATCAACGAGTAGCAGGGGTTAGTTCTTTTGCTATTAGTGGCACTAATGCCCATATAATTTTGGAAGAAGCGCCAATTATAGGCAATATTCAAGACTCAACAGACAAAACAGAAGAATTTTTAGAGCGTCCACCTTATTTGTTTACACTGTCGGCGAAGACAGAATCTGCTCTTCAAGAGTTAGTAAATTGTTATAACAATTTACTAATAACTCATCAGGAATTAATATTTGCAGATGTTTGTTACACTGCTAATACAGGAAGAGCCGATTTTAATCATAGATTAGCAGTTATTGCTTCCAATCGACAAGAATTAAGTGAGAAACTCAGCAAATTTTCACTAGCTGAGAAAATAACTGGAGTGTTCTCAGGTGAGTTACCTGATAGCACTGACACCTCAAAAGTAGCTTTCCTATTCACAGGTATAGGTAGTCAGTATGTCAATATGGGACAGGAATTATATGAAACTCAACCCCTATTCCGCCAAGTAATTGACGAATGTAACCAAATTCTAAGTTCACAGATAGAAAAACCATTACTTGAAGTTCTCTATCCTATTTCAACAGATGAGGTGGCTTCATCTTTAGTAGATCAAACTGCCTATATTAAACCTACTCTATTTGCTATTGAATATGCAATAGCTAAATTATGGCAATCTTGGGGAGTTCAGCCTCATGTAGCGATCGGTCATGGTTTAGGAGAATATGTGGCAGCAACTATAGCAGGAGTATTTAGTTTAGAAGATGCTCTAAAATTGATTGCTGCCCAAAGTAGGTTAATGGAAAAGTCACCTTCTCAGGGAGAGATGGTGGCTGTATTAGCATCAGAGAATCAAGTGCAAGAGGTAATTACTTCCTATACCTCACAAGCAGGTTTGGCCAAGCCTACAGTTAGCATCGCAGCTATCAATAGCCTAGAAAATGTAGTAATTTCTGGCACAACTGAAGTTATTGATGAAATCATAGAAATTCTGGAACTCCAAGGATTTAAAACTAAACGATTAGAGGTATCTCAAGCTTTTCATTCACCATTGATGGAACCGATTTTGGCAGAATTTGAATTAGTTGCTAATGAAATTACTTACAATCGACCTCGGATTCCAATTATATCTAATGTTACTGGGCAAAAGGCTGATGAGAGCATAAGTTCAGCTCAATACTGGGTAAATCATATTCGTCAACCAGTGAAATTTGCCCAAGGGATCAACACTTTGTTGAGCAATGGATATGAAGTCTTCTTAGAAATCGGACCTCAGCCAATTTTGTTGGATATGGGGCAAAAGTGTATGCCAAAAGACATGGAAGATATTGGAGTATGGTTAGCTTCGATGTCTCCTGGAGTGGATGAATGGGAACAGATGTTATTGAGTTTAGGGCAGTTGTATGTACGAGGAGTGAAAGTAGATTGGTCAAGATTTAACAAAAACTACAACTGCCAGAAGGTGTTGTTACCTACCTATCCATTTCAGAGACAACGCTATTGGTTGGAAACAGCCAATAATTTGCGCCTGCAAAAATCAGCTTCCGTTAAACTACATCCTTTGATTGAAAGAAAGTTTCAATCTCCTCTATCAAAAGATATTTTCTTTGAATCAAATTTCAGCACTAAAACACTGCCATTTTTAGCAGACCATATTGTATATAAACAAGTTGTGGTTCCTGGTGCGACTTATATCTCCCTGTTGTTAGCAGCAGTATCTTTGACTTTCTCAAATCAAGAGTATCAGCTTGAAGGGATTATTTTTCCAGAAGCACTAGCCATTCAGAAAGGAAAAGCCTCCAGAGTCCAGGTGGTTTTGAGCAAAAAAGATAACTCATATTTATTTCAAGCCATAAGTTTAGGAGCGGAAACTAATTCCCAGATGATGGCTACATTATACGATAGCATTCCGGAAGTCAGTTCTTGGGCTGTTCATTCAACTGGTCATATTTCTCCAACTAATAGCCAGAAACCATTGATATCCCTTGAGCAGATTCAAGAACGCTGTCGTCAAGAAATTCATAATGAAGTGCTTTATGAAGCTATCAAAAATATAAAAATTGAACTAGGAGAGAGTTTCCAATGGATTGATAAAATATGGCTAGGAAATGGTGAGGTATTGTGCGAAATTAAAACCCCAAAGGTAATTAAGGATGCAGCCGAATATCAACTACATCCGGCACTGATTGATTCTTGCTTTCAAAGCGTAAGTACATTTCTTTTAAATCAGAGTGGGAAAGAGGTGGAAACTTTTGTTCCCTTTAGTATCGACAAATTCATTTTTTATCAGTCTCCAATTGACGATAAGTTGTGGTGTCATACTTATATTGATTTGACCGAGGAATCAGACCAAGAAAGACTGAAAGTAGATATGCAGCTATTTGATGGAAATGGTCAGCTCTTGGCAATGTGTCAAGGTTTTGAAAGCAGAAAAGCTAATCCGCAAATGATTCTGAAAAGTCTAGATACAGATATTAGCGATTGGTTTTATGAAATGCAATGGCTAGAGAAAGCTATTGAGTTAAATTCTGATTCTATGAGTGTAACAGAAACTGGTTGTTGGTTACTGTTTATGCCTGCAAATAACTTAGTTGCGGAAATAGTAGATACTCTAGAAGAGCAAGGTCAAAAATGTATTTCGGTATTTCCTGGTTCAAAGTATCAGCAATTTAACTCTCAATCTTATCAAGTTAATCCTACTCAAGCAGAAGATTTTCAACAGTTACTTCAAGCTCATACTGAAATTAAAGGGATTGTTTATTTGTGGGGGTTAAATGAAAATAATCAATCTCTTTCTTTGGAAGAGTTAAAAAGATTTCAAGAAGTGAGTTGTTGTGGGATTTTACATCTTTTACAAGGGTTGATTCAGGGAGCGGAAACTCGTTTACCTCCAGTGTGGTTAGTTACTCAAGGAAGTCAGAGTGTTTTGAGTGCTACGGAAGTAGTCCAACCGCAACAGGGAGTTTTATGGGGGTTAGGGCGAGCAATGATTCTGGAACATCCAGAGTTAGTTTGTAAGCGAGTCGATTTCGATCCTAATTATAGTTCCGAGGAAGCAACTCAAGTTTTATATCAGGAGCTATCATCTTCTAGTTCAGAGGATCAAATAGCCTACCGTCAGGGAGTACGTTATGTTGCCAGACTAATGCGCCAACAACAAAATCTAGACAGAAATATAGATAAGCAGTTGTCTATCCAATCAAAAGCAAGTTACCTAATTACAGGAGGTTTAGGAGCATTAGGATTAGAGATTTTACAGTGGCTAGTAGACCAAGGTGTGGAACATATTGTGTTAAATGGACGTAGTTCTCCATCAGAAGTGGCTACCAAAACTATCGAACAATTGGAACAAAAAGGGACGAGAATATCTGTTGTATTAGGGGATATCTCCCAGGAAGATAATGTAGTTAAGATTCTGGAGTATATTCAAGAATCTCAGCTTCCACTCAAAGGAGTAATTCATACTGCTGGAGTTTTGGATGATGGAATGTTGCAACATATGAGTTGGGAAAGGTTTTACCAGGTTATGATTCCTAAAGTGGAAGGTACTTGGAACTTGCATAAACTTACTCAAGATATGACTTTAGACTTTTTTGTTTGTTTCTCCTCTACTGCTTCTTTATTAGGTTCACCAGGTCAAGGAAACTATGCTGCAGCCAATGCTTTCATGGATACTTTAGTTCACCATCGTCAGGGAATGGGTTTACCAGGATTGAGTATTAATTGGGGAGCATGGGATAAAGTTGGGATGGCAGCTCGTTTAGCTAGCGAACATCAGAATCGGATACAGGAAAGAGGAATAGGTGTTATTACTCCATACCAAGGTATGAAGGCACTGGGTAAGTTGTTATCTGGAAAAACACCACAAGTAGCAGTGTTCCCCATTAACTGGTCTCAGTTTTCGAGGAATTTTTCTGGTGAGGTAATAAGTCCTTTTTTAGAAAGTTTTATTTCGACAGAGCAATCACTTTCTAAAAAATCTGCATTGATTCAAGAACTTGAGATGGCAGCAGTTGAGAAACGTCGGGAATTATTAATTACTCATGTGCGCAAGCAAGTAGCTCAAATACTGGGATTAGATGCACCTGAAAAAATTTCCTTGAAACAAGGTTTTTTTGACTTAGGCATAGATTCGCTAATGGCTATGGAAATTAAAAATTCTTTGCAGAAAAGTTTGGGTTGCAGTTTACCATCAACTTTAATTTTTAAATATCCCAACTTAAAAGTTTTGGTTAATTATTTATTAGAGGAACTTAAATTAACCAGTAAAAATGATTTCATATCTCAAAGTTCATCAGAATTATCAGAAATCATTCAATTATCTGAAGAGGAACTAGAAATATCTATTCTCAAAGAGATTGAAGAATTACAACAGTTCTCAGGGGGTGACCTCACAGGGTGACAAGCACCTCAAAACCATTGTGATATAAAGGTTTACAACCCACATTCCGCACTTCATAATGTAGCACCTCATGGGGTGACAAGGATGTTAAGCACCTAAACAAAATTAATTTCCTACTACGAATCTCTGTAACCCTTACATCGTAAGGCTTTGAGTTTT
>WTKN01000263.1:2938-10007 GCA_011524395.1 Moorena sp. SS36440bin_2 | reverse complement strand
ATAGGGTTTACTTGGTGTATTAAATGAAGTTCGGTCGCAACCCCATTTGTCTTTACTTCCCCTACTAAGCTCGGAATCTTGACACCACCCTTGGGGAGGAGATCGAAAAGTCTCTGGAGATGGACGAGAGGGTTGACTTGGTGTATTAAATGAAGTTCGGTCGCAACCCCATTTGTCTTTACTTTCGCTACTAAGAGTGGTATCTTGACACCACTCTTGAGGAGGTAAAGGAGTATCTATCGATTCCCGATTCCGAGAGGGTATAATTGTTCTCAACTTATTTGAAGTTGTGAGATTCTGCGGAAGAACAAGTAAAACAATAAGGGTTAAGAAGCCTACTATTCCAGTTAATACCCAAGGTAGTCGGTTTATATTGTAGTAGACGTTACCCTGAACATAATCTCTGCCTATTGACTCGCTATAATTCCCACCACTCGTCCTAACGTTACGCTGCTCAGGTTTTTTACCTCCAGCCATGGTTTATTTATTTGCAACTATTTTCCTTTAGTCTTCTGCAAATCTTCCAGAGCAGCAATAACAAAGCTAGCTGCAGGATGGTTGAGAGCCTGTGCCAAAGCTTGGATACTACCTGCTTTCAATGCACTAAGTACTCTGTTCATTAGGGGTGGGTTAGTTTCAATGCGCTTTATAACTTCTGTCGCTAGCTCCATTTTCCAAGTCATCATGTCAGTAGCATCAGATGTCTCTAGGTGCTCAAGTAATTGCTGAATTTCAGCAGCAGCTTCAGCTAAGGTCTGGTTTTGCCCAGCAGCATAGTAATTACCTTGAATGTAGTCACCTTTTATATCCTCGTTGTAATTACCACCTTCTGTGTTGATTTTGCGATCGCCACTCATGCCTATATGCCTATATCCTCTTAACTCTACAAGTTATCTGCGTAAATGTTAGGCAACTTTAATCAAATCATGACCATAGTTCCCAAGTGCTGAATACGATTTTCTTTCTGAGTCAGTAATTGCTCTTTTAGCTCAATAAAGCTCTTGCTCCGATTACATAGCACTAGCCACAAAACTTGAGAGCTAATTTATAAAGTAAATCTTAAGAGCTTAAATTCCTGATTTGGCCAGAGATTCTCTAAGTCATCCATACCCAAGGATTGGTCAGTCAGATGTAACCACCTAAAGATTACATCGCTGTAACCTGAGGTTTAGTAGAAGTCCCTTGAATAACTCACCGATTAGCTTCGATTTCACTATAGCAATTCTAGGACTTGTGAGGTACAAATATCTAGGTTTGAGGGAGCAGGGATTAGGCAAGAGCCAAGAGCCAAGAGTGAAACAATCCTGTGTACCTCATGAGTCCTAGAAACGCTATATATAGTAGCGCATTGTAAATGCATCAAATACAATACCCATGTAAGCACATACACAGAATTAATTGCCTACTTCCAATCTATGTAACCCTTGTCCTGCAAGGGTTTTAGTTTTGTTAAATGTGCAGTTAATTTTGTGTACCTGCTTATTATAACACAAAAAAATATTGATTTTATTTGACAGTTAATGAAAATTTAATCGGTAATTTATATTATCTGTATAATTATTTTATAGATTATAAATTTTAAATATTGATTAAAGAAGACATTCAAAAATTTTTTTTTATTTTTGTAAAAATATGCTACGCGATGAAGCCTTCCGCTAAAAGCGATCGCTTCCCAACATTCCCTCTTTTTAATGCTCCCTAAAAAAAGGCGATTGACCAAAGGTCACGCTAAAAGCGATCGCATTCCCTAATTCGCACAATTTATTTCAATTCCCCCTCCAAAAAAAATTCTAAAACCCCTTGACACAAAAGTTTATAATCGTTATGATTATAGTTACAAAGCCTAAAACACTTTTTTTACTATGTCTGACAACTTCCGCCCTAACCCAGAAAATAATCCTGAGGAGATTAATCCCAGTAATACTCCTCAGGAACCTTCTCAAAAAAAATACCCCATTAAGCACATTTTGAAGGGGTCTCGCCGGGCAATAACCAACACCATCCATACCCTTTATGCACGGGGTTATGCCCAAGTTGACGAGTGGAGCCCCCTTCAGGCGACTGACATTCCTGGCGAATTCATCACGGTAATGACAAAGTATTTAATGCTGGGTTAAGGGCTTAAATTTCAGGGGGCTTTGCCCCCTGGCTAAAGCATCAGGTCTGATGTTAGCGGTCAGTAGTCAGCGGTCAGTGGTCAGCCTTTGGACTTTGGCTTATAGCTAATAGCTGTTCGCGTAGCGCTTAAACTGTTCATGTAGCGCATAAACTGATAGCTGTTCGCGTAGCGTGCGCGTAGCGCATTAGCTTACGGTCTGATCGGATCACATCCGGATGGGTTTACAAAGTTAAGACATAAGTAAAAATTGCTAGCCGTGGAAGGTATTTCTGCGGCTACTTTTTTTGGGGTTATGATGTTGTTCGCGTAGCGTGGCCTTTTGGCCAAGGTTTAAAGTTATGATGTTCAAGGTTATTAGCTTGTTCGCGAAGCGTGGCCAAAGGCCAAGGTTGTTCGCGTAGCGTGGCCAAAGGCCAAGGTTAGTAGGTTGTTCGCTTAGCGTGGCCTTTTGGCCAAGGTTAGTGAGCTACTCCCTACTCCCTACTCCCTATTCCCTGTTCCCTGTTCCCTGTTCCCTATTCCCGACTCCCGACTCCCGACTCCCGACTCCCGACTCCCTTGATAACCAATTCAAGTAATCACAATATCCAATTCCGACACCCCAAAGAAGCGGGCTTTAGCACACCGTTCAATATAAAGTTCAACTACCCGGTCTTGGTGATTACTCTGTAAAAGTTCCTCAAAAATCTGTTGCGCCTGAGCAAAGTCTTCCTCTACATAATAGGCAACTGCTTCCTCAAACTGAGGAGTTGTGTCGGACTTGAAATCAATCAAATCCTCAGGATTAGCATCATACACTTCAAAGATTTCCACTGGTTGACTTTTACCCTTAACCTTGACTCGCCCTAGACACCGATAATGATAACTGTCTCGATTATCCAGATCAGTCAAGGTTGGTTTACTAATCAAAATCTCTGTTCCATAAATCTTGGTTAAACTTTCCAAACGGGAGGCCAAATTGACAGTATCAGCAATCACAGTTGTATCCATCCGTTGAGATTCCCCCACTGTGCCTAAAATTAAACTCCCTTTGTGCAAACCAATACCAATCGCAATCGCTTCATAACCACTATTATGCCGATGGGAGTTATAAAGATAAACTTGCTTTTGCATTTCAATGGCTGCGTTTAGGGCATGATTAGCTTTTTCGGGAAACAACGCCATCACCGCATCACCAATATATTTATCAATGAAGCCGTTATAATTACGAATCACTGGACTGACTCGACTTAAATAGCCATTGATAAAATTAAAATTTTCTTCCGGTGACATCCTCTCTGATAAAGTAGTAAAGGAACGAATATCAGAAAAAAGTACTGTCATCTCTTTTTGGACATTGTCCCCTAATTGGACATCAAGAATACTTTCTCTTTCTAAAAATTGCAGAAACTCCCGAGGCACAAAGCGTCCATAAGCTACATTAATTTTCGCTAACTGAAGATGAGTCTTAATTCGTGCTAGCAATTCATTCTTGGATATGGGCTTAGTTAAATAATCATTCGCTCCTGCTGCAAATCCTGCTACCAAATCTGAGATCTGATTTTTAGCGGTTAACAATACTACGGGTAGTTCATTGGGTAGAAATTTCTCACGGATTTTTTGGCAGAACTCATAGCCGGTCATTTTCGGCATCATAATATCCAGTAAAATCAAGTCTGGTCTGCATCCTTGGCAAATTTTTGTGAATGCATCTAGGCCATTAACTGCTTGAGTAATATTATAGTTATGCAGAGAAAGATGGTTGACTAAAACCTGAAGATTTACTGGTTCATCATCTACAATCAAGATGTTAAAGGCTTCCACAGTTGGTGATGATAGGTTCTGATCAGAGATTAGGTGATTAGACATCAGGTGATTAGACATCAGGTGCTCAGACATCAGGTGATCAGATATCAGGTGATGAGAGTCATTTGCCATCGCCAAATAATTCTGAACCTGGGAAACTTTCTCTCGCTGTTTCCTCTCTACTTTACCTGTTGATATCGGTAGGGTGAAACTAAACCGTGACCCAAGGTTTGGGGTAGACTCCACATTAATATCTCCGCCGTGGAGCTGCACCAGTTTTTTAGTAACTGCTAAACCTAACCCCACGCCTCCATATTTCCGATTAATGGAGCCATCTCCTTGTTCAAAAGCTTCAAAAATTCGGTCTAATTTATCAAGTGGGATACCAATACCTGTATCAGAAACGGTAATTTTTAGATAAGACTTTACCACCTCTGCTGATACTTTAATGGTACCACGTTCAGTAAATTTAATGGCATTACCCACTAAATTATAGAGAATCTGTTGGAGTCGGTTTTCATCAGCATCAACTGGGGGACTATATGATGAAACTTCATTAATCAATTGTATATTTTTATTACCCACAAGGGGACGGGATAGCAATAAAACAACTTCTGTTATTTCTCGCATCCCCACTGGCTTTATTTTCAGGTTAATTTGTTTATGCTTGAGAGCAGAAAAATCCAGTAAATCGTTAACAAGCTGAGTTAACCGTTTACCACTAGAAACAATCAAAGAAAGATTCGATGCTGTTGGCTGGGATAACTGACCTGTTGCTCCATCAATCAGGGATTCAGCGATGCCAATAATGCCATTCAGAGGCGTTTTAAGTTCATGAGATGTATTGGCTAAGAATTCATTTTTGAGCTGATCCATTTCCTGAAGAGCAGCATTCTTAGTTTCTAGCTTCTGGTTATACTCCTGTAGCAGTCGCCTCGTTTCAGCAAATCGTCGCTCTAAAATTAATCCTAAGGATAGGATAAACAGCAACATTCCCCAAGGATACAATCGTTGATACCAATGTTCCAGTTCAAAGCGATAAACTAAAATATCATGCATTCCTCCTATAGCCAGGATAGATAATCCCAAAATAAATAGTTTTGCATAATAGTCCTTTTTATTAATAGCTATAGGAATAGCATGGAGCAATAAAATTATTGTACTAGTCAGGAGCAAGTAGTGATCAATATATATTTCATACAACCAGGAACTGTTGTATATAAAAATTAATCCTAAAGAAATGATCGAATAAATTAGGTGAATTTGCCATAACCGCTGGATGATTGAAAAATAACCTGCTCCAAAGATTTGTTCAAAACCAATAAGGCTCAGAATAGGAAGAAAACAAAAAGCCGTATATCGACTATACTCCCAATTCAGGGAATCTTTAAATAATAAGGGAATAATGGTTGATTGGCTAAGGTTGTAAACCCCACCAGCTATGGCTAATAATGCAAAGGATAGAATCAATCGTTTATCTTGAGACCGGAATAAACAGGTTAAACTAAACCACAGCCCAATTAAAATAAAAATACATCCTAAAACGGTGCTGATTTCGTCTTTGAACAAACACCGAATTACGTTAAATTTAGAACCAATAACTATCCGGTCGAAAAAACCGATGTAAATAGACTGCTCAGTACCGACGTAAACATTAATTAACAAGGATTTGCCGGAAAAATTTGAATCAATAGGAACAATTGGCCATTGATACCCTTTACCATTAGCTGGAGGCAATGAGTGAGGAGATAATCGGGTATAAATTAGTTCCTGATCTAAATAAGCTTCTAGTATATTGGGAACTGCTCCGAGATAAAGAGTGGGAGATTGCCATTTTCCGTCTGGTAACCTAACCCCTAACCAAACATTGTTTTGCTGTTGATCTGCCTGTGACTTCCATAGCCTTTCTGGAAAGGTAAATGGTTGCCAACAAGGGTCACCCTTGGCAATCTCGACGTTATTACAAAGCTTGGCATTCCGGAGCTTATTGATAGAAACATCACCCCAGAGATAGTGCCATCCTTGGGTAATCTCCAATGGCGGCAAGGTTTTAGATGCCTGAGATTGTGGTTGACTAGGTGCGATGGTTAATAGGCTAATCAGTACTGATATCAAAAAAGCGCCCAAACACAAGGGGATTTGGGCACGTTTCCAACTAAACATACGTTTCATTGGTATCTCCGGTCGGGGCTATGGGTCACACCCCCCTCTACTAGTTTAAGTTGGATCATTGGAGCTTGAGAGACTGTTTGTTAAACTTTACTTACCAGTCTCTGATTCTTCAATGTTCAAATACATCTCGATAGTGCAACAAATCCAGAGATACCATAGTCGGTAACGCTTCAAAGCATTGTTGAGCTAGTTCCCAGCGGTCTTCCCGTTGCAGCATATTGATCAGTTTTTGCCGCACATCTAACAAGTAACGTACATCATTAGCAGCGTACTCCAACTGCTGATCGGAGAGGTTAGCAACATTACCCCAGTCAGAACTCTGAGCACTTTTATCCAAATCTATCCGTTCTAGCTCTTTGACCAATTCTTTGAGACCATGGCTACTAGTATAGGTGCGGGCTAACTTACTAGCAATTTTGGTGCAGAATACAGGATTAACTTCAATACCGAGATTTTGCCTGAGCATAGCAACATCGAAGCGAGCAAAGTGAAACACTTTGAGCACATTAGTCGCTTCTAACAACTGTTTTAATCGGGGTGCTTCGGTTTGTCCTTTGTCAATGCGGACAAAGGTGACTCGTCCTAGTGGATCACACAGCTGTACAAGACATAAGCGATCGCGTTGGTAAATCAGTCCCATGGTTTCGGTATCCACCGCGAGGGAATCTGCCCTTAGATACTCTTGGCATATAGATTCGGGTAAATCGCGATCGCAAACTTGAAAATCCTTCAATTCTTCGATTACAGTTGTGTTGGTCATTGTTTCAAAGGTTATAGGTTGTAGTTTCTAGAAGCTTGTTGGATGGGATAGTGTTTGATGCGATAGTTTTGATGAGATAATCTTTGATGGGATAGTATTGTTAGGGATAAATCCCAGGATTTGGTTTATTCGATGCTCCTATGGGGTACCCTTTCTGTTCCCATGATCAGAATTTCTGCGGCACAGTTTTCCGTGAAGATGAGAGTAACCACTGAGATTAACCACTACCGGTA
>WTKN01000263.1:0-2838 GCA_011524395.1 Moorena sp. SS36440bin_2 | reverse complement strand
GTGTTAGTTAGTAGTGTTAGTTAGTAGTGTTAGTTAGTAGTGTTAGTTAGTAGTGTTAGTTAGTAGTGGATGTTATTGCACCATAACTAGCAACTAAATCACAGTGGTTACTAGAATTAAGAACCCTTGATAAAAACTTGGGTTAATCCAACAGTAAAGATCAGCATTCCCAAACTAATCTTGAACAATGGTGTTGGCATGAGCAGGCTGGCTAAAAGCTGGGCTCTAATGTCTGAGAATTTCTAATTTATGGGAATTACTGTATCGTAGTTTACAATTTACCCTTGACAGTTCCCATGTCCTACTTCTTTTTTTATTTTCTTAATCTTTCGAGGTCTGATCTGAGATAAATTTAGCAACAGTTTGCACATCCTTATCACCCCGACCGGAACAGTTAATCACGATTTGGGGATTACCACTGAGTTGGGGACACAGAGTTTCGAGATATGCGATCGCATGAGATGTTTCCAGTGCCGGTATAATTCCCTCCAGCTCTGACAACCGTTGAAACGCAGCCACCGCTTCTTGGTCTGTAACACTATAATATTCTGCCCGACTGCTATCCTTCAAATAGCTATGCTCAGGACCGACACCAGGATAGTCCAAGCCAGCACTAATCGAGTGAGCTTCTAGAACCTGACCATCTTGGTCTTGGAGTAAATAACTCATTGCCCCGTGCAACACTCCTGGTCGTCCAAGAGTGAGGGTAGCCGCATGTTTAGCAGAATTTACACCAGCGCCTGCTGCTTCCACGCCAATCAACCGCACAGTGGGTTCATTAACAAACTCATGGAACAGACCCATGGCATTGGAGCCACCGCCGACACAAGCTAACAATATATCCGGCAAACCGCCCCATTTTTCCAAGCATTGAGCCCTAGTTTCCTGGCCAATCACAGCATGGAAATCCCGCACCATTTTTGGGTAAGGATGAGGACCTGCCACTGACCCAAGGATATAGTGAGTAGTTTCCACATTTGTCACCCAATCTCGAATCGCTTCCGAGGTAGCATCCTTAAGAGTACCGGTTCCAGCCGATACCGGTTGCACCGTTGCTCCCAGTAGCCGCATCCGAAACACATTCAGGGATTGCCGTTCCATGTCCTGAACGCCCATATAAATGACGCATTCGAGACCAAATCGAGCACATACTGTTGCGGTAGCCACACCATGCTGACCCGCTCCCGTTTCAGCAATGATGCGCCGCTTACCCATGCGCTGGGCTAACAATGCCTGAGCCAGAGCATTATTTATTTTGTGAGCACCGGTGTGATTTAAATCTTCCCGTTTTAGATAAATCCGTGGTCCACTACCATCAGATTTGGTATAGTAGTTACTCAGACGTTCAGCAAAATACAGAGGACTAGGACGTCCCACATAGTCTCGTAGCAGTTGTTGTAGTTCCTGTTGGAAATCCGGGTCATTACGGTATTGCTCAAAAGACTGCTCTAGTTCACTCAGAGCAGGCATCAGGGTTTCTGGAACATATTTACCACCAAATTTCCCAAAACGTCCCAAAGCGTCCGGTTGTTGGGTGTGGTGATCCCTATGGTCACCGATACTAAGGGGTAGGGGGGTTTTAGTCACAGCGGTGTCAAGCAATTATAGAACGAACATCTCGACTATTTATTATAAAACCCAAAATCCTCTACCACCAGTCCTTTAGCATTTTGTATCAACATTAACAATTAATTTTGAGCTAATGTAGAAAAGTAATGACCATGATTACAACACTGGTGCCTAAGCAGCATACCATGAATGAACCAACTGATCAACAAATAAACAATCACTCCAATTCCGTAGAGCCAGATGTTCAGCCAAAGGTCAGTGTCGAAGAATTCAGTATTAGTGGTAATGACCTGATTGACAAAGTTAAAGAACTAATTAATCAGGGGAATATTCGCCGAATTATGATCAAAAATGACCAGGATCGGATTTTGTTGGAGATTCCGCTAACTTTTGGCGTATTAGGAGGAGTGACTGCTATTTTCTTGGCTCCTTGGTTACTCGCCCTCGGAGCGATCGGGGCATTGGCGGCTCGATTGAAAGTAGTGGTAGAACGAAAGGAATAGTGGTCTAGATATCTACGATATCTACCCAAGGCCTAAATAGGTATGGGGAATAATACACAAAGATTGCCAGCGATCGCTAAAGATATACTTAAGATATACTTAAGATATACCTTGAGCGGTCTATTTTGATTTATGAGCTTTTAGTGATCAGCAGTGAGCCAAAAGCCTAGAAGTAACTCTGGACAACTAAACTAATTATGCCAGTGTGACCTAAATCATCATGGGTTTGTTAATCTGTAGCTGGGCAGCTGAGAGTACTACTGAGCTAATGAACAGGTGGCTTGATCAAAGCCACCTGTTCGGAACTGAGTAATCCTACCTTCAAGCCGACTCTCAACGCTATCAGTAAGTAATGATTCAATAGTCTCGGGGACTGGATAAGTGATTGGTATCACTGGGTTTGACCAGGGGCTGGTAAAGGACAGCAATTGACATCATTCAAGCAAACTTTGCCCCACTTTAAGGCCCAACGAACCAAACCAACCCGATTATCAGTGGAGGTTTTGGTCAGAATGTTACTGATATGATTATCAACAGTGCGCTTACTGATTGCCAGCTCCTGAGCAATCTCGAGATTGGTTAAACCAGCCGCTACATGTTCGATGATTTGCAATTCCCGGTAAGAGAGAGTTGCGGTAGTCTGGGATTTACCACTAGCCATAAGTAATTTTTCTCTAGTAGATATACCTATCTTATCTAATTTTACCGCCAACGGTGAACCGCTTCACGATATCTCCTATGGGTGAATAAATAGATTATCAGTAAA
>WTKN01000144.1 GCA_011524395.1 Moorena sp. SS36440bin_2 | reverse complement strand
CCCTACCCCCTATTCCCTGTTCCCTGTTCCCTCAATATATTACAAAAATGCTAAATACATCTACAGAAATGATTTCCTTTCCAGCATTAACGGAAACCCTAACGCTGGAATTAGAACAACAACAACAAGCCCTGGATATGGCCAACCAGATGGCAGAAACCTCAGAAACATTAGCTATCTATCTCCAATGCTTAGCCTTACTAGTCTTTGAAGATTGGCTAGCAAAACGGGAGCCAAGTTTACCAGTAGAACGAGCAGCTAATGTTTTAGTAAACTCTGAATTATCTCAAGCTATTGCTAAAGTTATTAATCCTGTGTGTCATCTACAGGTGGGAGATTTCAAGATTTGCCTTATTCCTACCTTTGGATTTAGTGAACCCTTCGTAACGCTGCCTGAAGCCATTGTTACTATTCCCCATTTAACTGCTCATTTTTATGTCGTGACTGCCATTGATGATGACTTAGGAATTGCTGGTATTAAAGGAGTAAATCGATACGACCAGTTAGTCACAGATATTAGTAATATAGCTATTGGATATGATCAGACTTACGAGCTCCCTTTATCTAGGTTTACTATGAGTGGAGACGACTTACTACTGGATTTACAATGTCTCTCTCCTGAGGAAATTCCTTTACCAGAGATACCACAGGCCGATCATAATTATGTTAGCGACGTGATCGAAATCCTGAATCAACGGGCGATTGATGTGGGACAATGGTTATATAATCAAATTGATGACCTAGCTCAAGAATTATCTTGGCAGCTATTACCAGCACCTTCCCCAGCATTGCGGTTTCGTCGTAACCCAGGCCAAGAATTAGCTGAGATTATAACTATTATTGATATCGAAATTCCTGCTGCCGCTGTCCGTAGTTATCGAGATTTTCAACTAGCTGGAATTCCACTACGCCTTTATGCTGTAACTTGGCAATTACCCCAGTCTGAAGCAGAAGGGGATTGGAGTATATTGCTGATCCTGGGAGCTAGCCCAGGTAATACTCCACCTTGGGGGATAAAATTGCGTATTACTGATTATACCATGGTCTTGGAGCAACAGGAATTGAGCACTAATGACGACTATTTATTTACTCAGTTTGTGGGTGCTAATCATGAAAAGTTTCTAGCTACAATTACCACTGCTGATGAAACAGCACAAATCTCGATGTTGTTTGAATTTAAAGGGAGTAAGTAGATCAGCTATCAGCTATTAGCTATCAGCTATCAGCCTATGTGCTACGCACACGCGTGCGCGTTAAGCTATTAGCTCTAAGCTGATGCTTCACAGGCTGGAAGCCTGTTCCAGAAAGCTCACTGCTGACTGCTAACTGCTGACCGCTGACCGCTGACCGCTGACTACTATAAATAACATGAAAAGTAAAATTTTTCACCTTAAAGTCATCAAAATAAAGTCAGGATGTAACTTTGAGTTATCTTGGGAAAACGGTAAGACTATTTCTGCCATAGTAGATTATCCTCAAGACCTTGATCAAGGTTACCAAGACTGGAAATATGCTTACATTAATTGTTACCGCAATTTGCGAGGAAAAGTTCCAAAAAGTGGTAGAATTAAAGTTAAGAAGGATCCAGCTGCCCTCTTGCGGGAAGCAGAAGCTAGGTTTTTATCACTATTTGATCGGTGGTTACGGGATGGAGAGTTATATGAAATTCGTGAGGAAATTGCTAAGGCAGCTACGGATTCGTCTATTAATCGTCGCTATTGGGTTGATATTCTCCTCACCTGTAACTGTCATGAATTAACTTGCTTACCTTGGGAAGCTTGGGAAATTAGTACTACGACTAAGACTAATTTATCCAGATTCGGAACTATCCGGATTGCTCGGGTTTCTAAGAATATCCATGCTGGAATTAGTCATAATAAAATTATTCCTTCAATCCGTCGCCCAGCCAGAGTATTGGCAATATTAGGTGATGAAAAAGGATTAGACTTTAAAGAAGACCGCAAAGCGTTAGCTCACCTGTCTAAGCTGGCTGAAATAAAATTTATTGGTTGGCAACCAGGAAAAGACTCTACTAGTCTTAAGCAGGAAATTGTTAAGGAAATTGCTAATCCTAGGGGTTGGGATATTTTATTCTTTGCTGGACATAGTAATGAAACTGCCTTGACTGGTGGGGAATTACATATTGCTCCTGATGCTTCTTTAGGGCTTAAGGATATTCAACAATCTCTCCAACAAGGGATAGCTAATGGACTTAAGTTTGCTATTTTTAATTCTTGTGATGGTATCTCCATTGCGGAATTCCTAATTGCTTTAGGGTTACCTCAAGTGGCGGTAATGGCAGAACCTATTCACAATCAGGTGGCTCAAGTTTTTATTGTCCAGTTTCTCAACAGTTTGGCTGAGTATAAGGATGTTCATGAAGCCCTAAGGGATGCTTGTGCTTATCTCAAAGACCAACAAAATCTTACCTATCCGTCTGCTTACCTAATCCCTACCTTATTTCGCCATCCCCAATCAGTGCTGTTTCGCTTGGAACCAATTGGTTTAGGGCACAGTCTCAGAAATTGGTTGCCCACTAAAAAAGAAGCCCTTTGGTTATCAGCATGGTTAACCATTAGTTTAATCCCACCTCTTCAGGATTTACTGTTAGAATCTCGTCTGTTGTTACAAGCTGGTTACCGTCAGGTTACTCAGCAGGTGGAGTGGCAAACTAATTCTTCTCCAGTTCAGTCTCCAGTTCGGTTAGTTCAAATTGATAACAAGTCTCTTAAACAGGACAACGTTAAATTGGTTGATGATAGGTATATGGATTATGGTTACTTAGCAAGTATATTAGATAAATTAGTTGCCAGTAATGCTCAGATAATTGGATTTGATTATATTTTAGATCAAGACCAAAAACAGCCCGATAATAGTAAACAGTTACAGCAATCAGTGACTGAAGCAATTAACAGTAATACCTGGTTAGTTTGGGCAGCGATTGAAGCTCATGATCCTGCTGATTATCAAGGCGTTAGTGATAAAATTGCTAACCTCAATCAAACCATGGAGGGAGATATTACAACTTATGATGGGTATGTGGAGTCACCTAGCAACAATTGTGATCAAAGTTGTCCGTTTAGCTATTTACTAGTCCTTTCCTATTGTTTACAGGATCAAGATTCTCAATTGGCGATGGGATTACCTGAGCCTAAAAACAGTAATCAGGATTTTAGGACTTCAGTGGTTGATGGGGTTAATGGTGCCCATACACAAGCCCATACACAAGCCCATACACAACTGGCTTGGTTGGGGAGGGTCAAACGTCCTGCGATAGCATATTTCTTACAATGGTTTCAACCGATTATTGACTATTCCCTACCTCCAGAGCAGGTTTATCAAAGAATTTCTGCTTGTGAGTTATTAGGCTCCTGTTCGAGCCCCCTAAATCCCCCAATTCTGGGGTACTTTGACATCATTACCCCCCAAAATTGGGGGGTTAGGGGGGCAAAACCCACTAAACTCCCTAAGTCCTATGATAGTCTCGACCTTAACCAGACCATAGTGATTGTTGCTTCAGGAGGATACAAAGAAGCAGGAATTGATCAAGAAGGGCAAGATAATAATCTGCTTCCCCTTCCGGTAGCCTTCTGGCGTAGTTCACAGGGTTGGCAAGATTGGTTCGATGGCAAATCATCGTTTACTGGTGGTGAAGCCCATAGTTACATCGCCCACCATCTTTTTTACCAGCATCTGGTGATACCAATTCCTAATACCTTGATGATTTTGCTAACCGCTGTTTTAGGTAAGAAATTTAGGTTAATTAAACAGGATGATCCGGAGCAACAGCAATGGTGGTTTAGCAATCTAGGTAATGCTTGGTTGATCTATTGGTTAGTTTATTGCTTGGTTTCATTACAAGTTTATATCTCATTAAAGGTGCTGCTACCTACTTTGATGCCTTTAGTAGTGTTTAGCACCTATAGTAATACCCCCAAACAATAGTAAACATTATTTACTCATTAACTTATCAGCCAGGAAGCATATTATGGCTAAAATAATCGATAAAAAATATACCCTGCTACTAACAGTAATTGTGCTACTATCTTCTTATGTCTTGCCTCTTGATGCCATAGTAAAAAGACCTCAGTCTGGTCAGGATTTATCCCAGTTTCAACGGCAGGTAGTCACCTTAAAATGGGGTGATATCTGGGATATATTGCGACGTAAAAAAGGCAAAGGGGGCTCAAGAGAGACGTCAAGATATGAGCATTTTAGCGAGCAAACTCTCTGCATGCTCACCCCTGGTCAGCTACCAGATCGTGACGGAAATTCTAATCATAAAGGAACCTTAGAAATTTGGAGTGAGCAACCCCTATTTCTATGGCAAGGAAAAATGAAAGGTATTGAGGTGCGTGAAATGCGTACTAATCAACAATTGTGGGAGCAACCTTTAGAGCCTACTACTAATAGTATCCTTTATCAAGGTAAAGAATTACAACCAGGTATAGCTTACTATTGGCGGAATACAATTCCTTTAGAGGAACTTCCTACTAAAATAAGTTTTCGGTTAATGGATGACCAAAAGCGTAATCAAGTCACCGCTGATTTAACTGCATTAGAAAGTAAGCTGAAGGCTAATGATGCGAGTGCTGAAAGGATTGCTTTGGAACGAGTTAACTATTTCATCAACAAACAACTTTGGTCAGATGCATTACGGGAAATTTATCTGATGCCTAATCCTCCAGCTGAGGGAACTGATGTTATTGATAAGATTAACAATAAGGCTCATGATTTTTGTAGGGAGTAAGGAATAGGGAGAATCGTAGGGTGGGCATTGCTGATAAAAATCATGATTGAACGCCGAGCAATTACATGGGCAATGCCCACCAATCCACAATAATCCTAGGGTGGGCATTGGTTCAGAAACCGGCCATGGGTACCCTGCTTGGTGGGCATGGCTCAGATGAATTTGGGCAGGATTTGGGTAAGTAAACCGGCAATGCCCACCCTACAGAATGCTGAATAATATAACTTACGCTTTAAATCTTTAGATGAAATCCCTTTATCGTTACCGGAGCGATAATTTTCCCAAGCTTCTTGACTTTGAACAATTTCTGTGACTGGAATGGTTTCTTCATCTCCTTCTACTTCTATCCCTTGATTAACTAAGACTTTTAATTCATCTAGTAATCGTAGTTGGTCAGAGAGACTAAGAGAATGAATTTGATTAAGTACCTGATTGTAATTTGTCATAGTCATAAGTTGTAGTGATTCTTGCAAGGGTTATTGAATTTTAATTTAACATAAAAACAATTTTTGCTTTTTTGGAGATGTCTATTTTCTATTAAAACTTCGTATGTCTCTGGCAAATTTTTCTAAGTTATGCCCTATGCTATATCCCTGAGAACGTCGCCAAGCAATATAAAATCTTAACCTGTCCCAATAATAGCGATGCAGCGCGGTCTTGGGGGTTTCCCCCATGAGCGACTGCATCAAGACAAGGTATAAAAGGATTCCAAATATCAAATGCCATCTTATTGTGAATTGCTCCAAATCGGTAAGCAATAGAAATCTGATTGCAGAAACTCATAAAAACTTTTACTTTAGTGTGCAATTCAGTATTTTCTTGTAGCTGAAGTAGGCGAGCATTATCATCATCTGAAGAGTCTAACCAAGCATCCACATCAACCCTTGTTTCTATCATTGAGGGATCACTCAAGTGCTGCATATAAGACATGGTTCTACTGAGCTTGAATTGTCTTAAAGAAACTAGAAAGCCTATTGCAGCCAAAAAAGCTCCGATAATTGATCCAAAATCTACAAGAGTATCAAGCTTCATAATCAAACTAATAGTTAAGCTTATCTTAGTTAAACCTAACTTATATAACGGTTGGCATTTAAATAAATTATACTATAAAATCACGTTGTTTTTATATTTTTGCAAAAATTAACATTTACATAAAATTGATTACTGGAAATAAAACAGCGCTAAAAAAAAAAAAAATAGCCGTAGAAATACTATCCACGGCTATTTCAATTATCTATGTCAATGAGTTTCCAAACCGAACCTGATGTAATCCGATGTAATTGGCCAAAAGCCAAGCTACAGTAACAGACCGGAGCCTTTGGTCGGGGGGAAAACCCCCCTGAAATTTAAAGTGTTATGGCAACAGCCAATACTTCATCATTTTAGTAATCACTTCTCCTGGAACCTCAGTCGGCTCAAGAGGAGTCCATTCGGCAATCTCTGCATAGCCCAATTTATAAAGCATCTGAATACTATAGATTACTGCTTCACGAGAGCCTTTCAGAGTATGCTCAACAGGTTGTTTCTTGAAGTTTGACTTAAACTCTTTTGACATAGATAAAAATTTGAGCTCGTTAGGTTTTTATTGATTATTGTAATGATTATAGTTTTAGTTGTCAAGGATTTTTAAAAGTTTTTTTAAAAAAACTTTTAGGGTAATAAAAAAAAGCGTTAGCAAAGCTTTATCAAAGGTCAATCCCGTAGCGTATATTTTATAAAATTGCCTAGTTTTTTGAATAAAATTGCTCTTTTTAAACGAATAATTTTAAGTATTAATTTTAACGATAACGATTTCTATCCTAATCATTTATCCAAGATTGTTTCCCTGCTCCCTGCTCCCTGCTCCCTGTTCCCTGTTCCCTGTTCCCTGTTCCCTCCTGATTGATATAAGTACCCGCAAGGGTACTGTCAACCCTACTGCAGCCTTGCGATTATGTACATGAAAAGAACATTCAAGTCAGTTCTTGTTAGTAGTTAACCCTAAAGATAATAGTTATGTCAGAAAATGAAATAGTTTCCAATCAAACCAACCAAGGAAAGGAAATAGAACGGGAGGATCAGCAGCTCCATGAAATCACTTCTAGCGAAACTCCATCCCAGTCAATAGATTCCGAAGAGCAATTTGAGGGAATGATGGGTCGCGGTGAAATCGAAGCAGTATCAGGATTCAATAAATTCCGAGCTCTTAATGATGGTTTGGATTTCGACGAAAAAATTTTGGTCACAGAAGATTTGGAAAATCTTCCAGATGCTGGTGCTGGAGAATTCCAAATACCGGAGTCAGTATGTGGTAGTGACGACCGCATCCGCATTTCCCCAGCTACTAATATTCCCTGGCGATGGATTTGCCAGTTAATCATTACCAAAGCTGATGCCAGCCAGTCCCGGTGTACTGGCTGGTTTATTGGACCACGGACAGTAATCACTTCTGGACACTGCGTTTATAGCCATAGTGCTAATGGTTGGGCGCAGAAAATTGAGGTTTTTCCCGGTATGGATGAAAACGAAGCTCCCTTCGGCTCCCAAGTTGCCACATCCTTCCGCAGTGTAAAAGGCTGGACAGAAGAAGATGATGATGACTTCGATTACGGAACTCCCTAGGCTGAAAGCCCTGCGTTTTTAAACCGGGTCAGAAGTTACCGCAAAAATAAGGCAGCCTTTATGGTTGGTCGGCTATGGGTAAAAGGGTTAAAACTTTGAGGCGCGACCCACGGCGAATTTAATTCGCCGATGGAAAGCGCGCCTCTATGATTAAGGCTGCCTTATTTTAAGGTTTCGTCTCCGGGATGAAAGCCCATAGCGACTTTAGTCGCCGTGAGAAAAGATGACTTATGAAAGTTTACGCTAAATACGTTAATATAAAAATGTAACAGAAGAGGTCGAATTCTGATGATCATATTAGAGTTTAAAGCATACGGTAAGTTTTCTCAGTATCAAGGTATAGATGAGGCTATTCGGACAGTCAAATTTATTCGTAATAGCTGCATACGTCTATGGATGGATAACAAAGGGATAGGAAAATATGATCTTAGTAAGTACTCTAAGATACTAGCTAAAGAATTCCCGTTTGCAAATAAATTAAACTCTACTGCTCGCCAAGCTGCGGCTGAGAGAGCATGGTCATCAATATCTCGCTTCTTTGAGAACTGTAAAAAGAAAGTCTCTGGCAAAAAGGGCTATCCTCGTTTCCAGAAACGCTGTAGGTCGGTTGAGTATAAGCAGTCAGGATGGAAGTTATCTCCTGATCAAAAATCAATCACCTTCAGCGATAAAAAAGGGATTGGGAAGCTAAAGCTCAAAGGCACTTGGGAGTTGTGGCGCTTCGATAAGAAGCAAATTAAGCGAGTTCGCATAGTCAAAAGAGCTGATGGGTACTATGTTCAGTTCTGCGTATCAGTAGATATAAAAGAAGATCTAGAGCCATCTAGAACAACTATTGGACTAGATGTAGGACTAAAAGACTTCTACACTGATTCTAATGGTCATCCTGAACCCAATCCCCGCTTCTATAGAAAAGGGGAAAAGCGATTAAAGTTTTATCAACGTCGAGTTTCTCGTAAAAAGAAAGGCTCATCTAACCGAAAGAAAGCCATTAATAGATTAGGTAGACAGCACCTCAAAATAAGTAGGCAGCGTGAAGAACATGCAAAGAGACTTGCACGTTGCGTAGTCCGATCTAACGATCTGGTAGCCTATGAAGACTTGAGGGTTAAAAACCTGGTTAAAAACCATTGTCTAGCTAAATCTATTAATGACGCAGGTTGGTATCAATTTAGGAAATGGTTAGAACACTTTGGCAAAAAGTTTAGCAGAGTCACCGTTGCGGTGAATCCTGCCTATACAAGCCAAAATTGTTCTGAATGCGGTGAGGTGGTCAAAAAGTCTTTGTCTACTAGAACCCATATCTGTAAGTGTGGATGTGAGTTAGATAGAGACCACAACGCTGCAATAAACATTCTTAAAAGAGCCTTGGGTACGGTGGGGCACACCGGAACCTGGATCATAGATCCGAACGCTTCGGGAGATCTAACCTCTACTGTTCTTGGTTCCGGCCAGGTTCAGCAAGTCGGGTCGTTGAGCGAAGAATCCCCGCGTCTTTAGACCGGGGAGTGTCAAGGAGCAATTATTCTACCGGATGACACCCTAGGGAACCGAGTCGGCTGGTTCGGATTTGTCAATCTATCCGACGAGTTACTGACAAATCTACAGGTAAATAACTCTGGCTACGCTGGTGACAAACCATTTGGCACACAATGGTTCAATGCTGGCCGAATTACCAGAATCACTAGTGGCAAGCTCTCCTATATGCTCGATACCTATGGCGGTCAAAGCGGTAGCCCCATCTGGCGCTTCCAAGATGGTCAACGCCATGCAGTGGGAATTCACGGCTATGGTGGCTGTCCTAACAGTGCTGTCCGGATCAATCAGTCTGTGTTTGATAACTTGTCCGCTTGGAAAAATCTTTAATATCTCCGGGGCTAATCAGCCGTCAGCTTATGCGCTACGCCCACGCGTGCGCGAACAGCTATCAGCGGTCAGTTATCAGTTATCAGTTATCAGTTATCAGCTATCAGCTATCAGCGATTAGCGCACGCGTGCGCGTTCAGCTATCAGTTATCAGTTATCAGCTAATGGGCTACGCCCACGCGTGCGCGTTCAGTCAACAGCTAACGGCTGACCGCTGACCGCTGACCGCTGACTGCTGACTGCTGACTGCTGACTGCTGACTGCTTACAAATCAACTAACAAAGGACAAAACCGTCAGATGACTACTAAACTAAAAATTCCTTTTAAATCTTTTGCTTTGAGCAGTCTTATTGGATTAAGCCTGCTGTTTTCTGCTTGTAGCGCTTCGCAACCAAACGTTTCACCGGAAAACAATCAGGGTAATAATCCAGATAATAATCCAATAGTTACCTCAACTGATGAACCAATGATGATCGAAGGTAAAATTGTCGCAGTTATGGAAAGCTTTCCTCTACAGTTAAAGGTAAAAACTGAGTCTGGTTCCTATAGTGTACAACTTCTTTCCGATACTAAAATCACTCGTGAAGGAGAAACTGTTGACCCAGGAAAATTAAGTCCTAACCAAAAGGTTCGGATTAAAGGTCAGAGTTCTGGTTCCACTAAGTCTGCTATCACTGCTGAAACTATTGAAATCCGTTAAGCCCTCAGCGGTCAGCTTTGTGGAACAGGCTTCCAGCCTGCGCGCGCATCGGTCAGCGGTCAGCGGTCAGCTTTGTGGAACAGGCTTCCAGCCTGCGCGCGCATCGGTCAGCGATCAGCTAAGCTGTTATGCATTTAAACTGTGATAACAGCATTACCTTTATTTTTTATTT
>WTKN01000211.1 GCA_011524395.1 Moorena sp. SS36440bin_2 | reverse complement strand
GCCCAGTTCTGAAGGAGAGGTGCCCCGGGTAATACCGGGCATCGACTCTACCAAACGGAGTTTACAGAAAATGGCTGGGTTGTTGAACTACTGAGAATTTTTCTTTATTTTCTGGGTGAAATTTGGATTGTATTTAGGGTTTTCAGGCAGGATACTCGTGAGTTTTTTGGCTTAGAGAGTCCTTCGTCAGAATACAGAAAAGCTAGAAACGGCGTAAGGCTTTTTGCCATAGTCATAACCATAGCAGCTATGGTGATAGTTCCTTACTATCATCTGTACATTGCTCCTGAAAGACTAGCATCGGATTGGAAAGAAGAAACTGAGAATAATCCAGAACTAAATTATATTGAATTGGAAAGTGATGAGGGTTTAAGGGCATATATTCTTCCTTATAGAATTTACCTAGTTTATTCTTTAGCTAATTATATTGTGCTTTGGTTGCCAATTATTATATCTACGGCATATTCAGCATTAAAAGATTTTACTTTTTTACACGAATATCGCAAAAGATTAGGAGATAAGCAAAATACAATAGCGAATCTTAGATATCGGCAGTCATTTGTCTTTTCTCCAGTTGATATTGGTAACAAAATACAAGATAATTTTACTAATTTTTCTCGTATGTTCGTAGAAAAAATAGGTAACTATACATCAGTTTTTCTCGTGTTTTGTCTTGGTGTTACATTTGAGTTGGTAGCAGGAAGACACACCTTAGCAGATCAGGCTAGAGTATGGTTGTTTGTTGGCTATATTGTTTGGGCTGTAGGTATTCTAATTTTCTTGTTGGGTTACACTTACTATGAGAATGCTCTCCAAGAGTCCAGAAATTTATTATTAAGGGTTGGGTGTGAGAATCTTCAAGGCTTTGAAGAAGAAAATAAGGTGACTAGATTTATTAGCCGGGTCTTTGAAACTTACTTCAGCCTATATCTAGGTCTGATAATAATTGGAGTAGGATTAGCCGTGTTTGGGTTAGCTAAAGTTTTTGACTAATATCGTTGCGTTTAGTTTACTGCTTAATTAATCTTATCACTGGTAGCAAAACGTGCCTTAACAGGGTGGTGGTCTGAATTAGTAAAGTTTAAGTTAATCGTCTCAACCGCAACAACTTCAACATTTGGAGAAGTAATAAAGCCATCAATAATCGTAACATAATTTTCACCGGGTATATACGCTTGGTGAACGGTTCTAACACAAGGTACATTCGGATCTGCCACAATTTTCCAATCTGAAGGAAAAGCATCATCGGGTAAATCATGAACCCAGAAAAGGTATTTATCTTCTGTTTGATGGGGGAATTCTGTTTTAACAAGGCGCAGATTCCAGTCACCACCAATAACAACTAAATTACCAAGCTGGTATTGTTCCATGGCAAAAGAACGCACAGCTTCTAATTGTTTTGCTCGTATATCGGCGTCAGAATCAAATGCAGCTAAGTGTAAATTAATCAGAATCCATTGCTTATTTTCCACAGTAGTATAAACTTGATTGACTACCATTTGATAGTATTTGCGAAAGGCTCCGATGCGCCTAGCTTCTAAAGGTAATAATCTACTTTCTGAGTTAGAAATTCAACCAGGTTTAGCAAAAACTCCCAAGCCAGAATTAATACTAATAGGTGGTGGAATAAGATGGGTGCGAAAATCATAAACATAGATATTTTGATATTGCTTTATAGTGTCAACAACGCTATTAAAAACACTCACACGGCGGTTGATTAAGCTAGCCTTAGCAATCTCTTGAAAAAAGAAAACATCTGGAGTCTGGAATTTGATAAAGTTGACAATTCCAGATACATTTTTTTTGACGATAAGTTTTGACTCTGGTAGCCAGTCAGTTCCGCCATCAAGGATAAAATTAGATTCTTTCCCGAGACCACCATAACCTAGGTTCCAGGTGATTATTTCTAGTTCGTCCTTAGAGACTTATGATAGCGAATTCCAGGAATAAATTTTGACTTTTGGGGGTGTATAAAAGGCATTGATCAAAAAAATAGTTAATAAGGCACAAACCAAACTGCCAACAGTATAAAGCAATATTTTATTCCTTTGTTTAAGTTTGATCTGAAAAAAAATCATCTCGTCCAATCGTATATTTGGGGTTGCAATTTTCCAAACAAAGGCTTGTTTTGAGTCCCCAGTTACAGCACGCCAACCAGTGAAAGCACTAATTAGTGTTAGTCCAACAGCAACCAACACAGCTAGCACCATACGTTCACGATAAGCTATGGTTAATTCAAAAATAGCAGCTCTATACCGCTCACCACCACCCCAGTTCCCATTTCAAACGAAAACCCCCAACCAGGGGGCATTCACACAGCAGGATTAAACTTTCTCCTCAACTAGACGGTTTAAAATGCCTCGTCAACATCCGAATTACCTCCCCCCTCGGTGACTGAGGGCAAGGGTGGAGTCCACAACACCACCTCAGAGAATTTCTTAAATAGAACTACTTCCCACCAGAATCACAACTAGTGCGCAACAATATTACCGGAAGTCCCAATAACTCCGATTTTGGGAATTAAAAACACTTTTTGTGATCTTTTTTACTACTGTTAGGAAATAACAAAAAGATAACGGCACTTAATATTAATTGGAATCTGTTGATTCTTGTGTTGGAGCCAGGTTAATCGACCGATTTATCAATGCTTGTGACGGGAATTGGGTCGGGGACACGTCAACTAAGTGGGTTTTCCAATCCATCGCAAAAATACCGGCCTCTCCTCTTCTCCTTTCGTATTCGTCGAGATCCACTCCTCTTCTAAATACTGGTTAGTAAGGGTTTCAAAACCTCAAGCTTCTGTATCACTTAAATCACGTAGGATTTGGCTTTCTCGTCGGTGCGGCAATTTGAGGCAGACCTGTCATGGAGCGAAATTCATTCAACATCAGCAACGGTTATAGGGCACGCATCTACTGATCTTAACTTTTTCTCTCTTTAGATTTTCTTTACGAATCAGCTTTTAGGAGATGCAACCAATGGCCGCTCAAGTAGCGTGCCTATAGCCCATAAGCTGAATGCTTATAGTGTTTGAGGTCAGAAGTAAGTATTCCCAAGGGAGATGCGCTGACTTGCTGAAAAGCCGGGATTGATGATCGTGATTTTTTTTTGCATCATAGAAGTAACTCCTACTTGGTTGGGAGGAAAGCCGCGCTGGTCATGATTAACGGGCATACTCAGCGCGGTTATTAGTATCGGTGTTTACCTTCTATAGTATAGATAACTCCTCGTAAAAATGCAAGGGGTAATTTAAAATATTTACATTTATTTACAAATACTAGTGTTAGATATTTAAGTAACTAGTAGTTAACTTTTTTATTGGTAAGACGATTGAGTAACTATCATAGTTTATAGCAATAATAAAACTCATGATGTACTTTCGTTCTGGGTTTTAGGGAGCAGGGAGCAGGGAGCAGGGAGCAGGGAAAATGCAAGAGGTAAAAAATACTGTGTACTTCCTTGCTATAATAAACGCTATATATAGCACTACGCATTAAGATGTTTGACATTTCTAAACTCCGAAACCTAGTCGTACCTTACTTTTGACTTCTGACTTTTAACTTCTGACTTGCGCGTAGCGCTATATCGGTTAAAAGGATTAGAAATTAATCATTGGTATTGACATCCAAAAGGTTTTGCAAGCTGCCGAACACTCTTGTTTTATATAGCGCAATTAGGTGAGGTACATGTTTTTAGGGAGCTTGGGAGCTGGAAGCAGTGAAATCAGAAGGTAAGCCTATGGGCTACGCGCACGCTACTTAAGGTGCCATCAGCCGTCAGTAGTCAGTAGTCAGTGGTCAGCGGTCAGCCATTGGCCTTGGCCACGCTACGGGAATGGCTGAAAATTGAAAGCTGATAACTGAAACCTGAAAGCTGATCGCTTACTTCAAAGCTGAACCATGCCAGCAGACACTTAATTTTTCTTTAAGGCTAAGACAGTTTTGATATTACGAGGGATTCAGAAACCGAAAGCCCCGTCCCCCGTCTCCCGTCTTTTCAAAGTGGGGATGAAGGTTGGTAGCGCGCTTTTAGCCATGAAAAAAAATATTTCTAGAATTACGGAATCTTACCCTGGCCGATGTATACTCAAGTAGTAGCTAAAGGTCGATACTAATGATTGTTTTAGAGTTCAAAGCATACGGCAAACAAAAACAATATTCAGCGATAGATGAAGCGATTAGAACAGCCAAGTTTGTTCGTAATAGCTGTATTCGGTATTGGATGGATAATAAAGGCGTTAGTAGATCAGATATCAGCAAATATTGTACTGTTTTGGCCAAGCAATTTCCCTTTGCAAATGAATTGAACTCTATGGCTCGTCAAGCCAGTGCTGAGCGAGCTTGGTCATCGATAGCCCGTTTCTACGATAACTGCAAGAAAAAAGTTCCCGGCAAGAAGGGATTTCCTAGATTCAAGAAGCATTGTCACTCAGTAGAATATAAGACCACAGGCTGGAAGCTATGTCCAGACAAAAAGTCGATTATTTTTAGCGACAAAAAAGGAATAGGAAAACTCAAGCTTAAGGGAACATGGGACTTATGGCGTTTAGATGTAAAACTAATTAAGAGGGTTAGGATAGTCCGTCGATCCGATGGTTATTATGTTCAGTTTTGCATTAAAACTGACATTATTGAGTCGGTTGAACCAACAGGAACCAGTATTGGTTTAGATGTTGGATTAAAAGACTTCTACACTGACTCTAATGGCAATACTGTTCCAAACCCTCGATTTTACCGAAAGGGAGAAAAGCGTCTAAAATTCTATCAGCGTCGAGTTTCTCGGAAAAAGAAAGGCTCTACTAACCATAAAAAAGCGATTAATAAACTTGGCAAGACACACCTTAAAATAAGTAGGCAGCGTGAAGAACATGCAAAGGGACTTGCACGTTGCGTAGTCCGGTCTAACGACCTGGTAGCCTATGAAAACTTAAGGGTTAATAATATGGTTAAAAACCACTGTCTTTCCAAGTCTATTAATGATGCCGGTTGGTATAAATTTCGGATATGGATGGAGTATTTTGGCACTAAGTTTGGCAAGATAACTGTTGCAGTTAACCCTGCCTATACGAGCCAAAATTGTTCTAATTGTGGTAAAACAGTCAAGAAATCTCTGTCAACTAGAACCCACATCTGTCAGTGTGGTTGTTTGCTAGATAGAGATCATAATGCTGCGATCAATATTTTAGAACGAGCCTTAAGTACGGTGGGGCACACCGGAACTTGGATTTTAAATCCAAACGCTCGGGGAGATTTGGTCTCTACTGTTCTTGGTGAAAACCAGGTTCAGCAAGCCGAGTCGTTGAACCAAGAATCCCCGCGTCTTTAGACCAGGGAGTGTCAATTCTGGGTTGCTGTTAAACAGGGAGGCTAACCAAGGAGCTGTGGGAGCAAGAATCACTGTTACTAGCAGCTCACCTTCCCTTCAATCAGGTTTTGCTTCATGGTAGGGTATGCCTTAATTAAACTTAATAAAAGTTTAGTAAATTTAAAATTTAATTGGTTTTGAGGATTTATCTATAGACAAGGCAAGAGGATAAAAGCTACCTGTAGGGTGGGCAAAACCTTGCCCACCCTACCCATGGATTGTGTGCGTAAGTCCTGTATCTATAGACAAGGTAAGAGGATAAAAGTAATAAATGGGTTAAAACAGGTAAATTAAGTAAATAGTTTCGCCTCATCCATAACGAATGGGTTTATTTTTTAGCTAACTGCTGAGAGGTGATATAGCAATCCCTGTAGGAATTGAGAGAATTGTGCTCCCTGTTCCCTTTGCTATAGCATTTGTATTTGAGATGTAAAATGAGAAGGTCTTTTTTTATTTTCCTATAAAACTCTGGATCTCTTTCCTCTTTTGCCTTTTGCCTTTTGCCTCTTGCCTTTTTTGGCAATCGATGACTTGAAAAACCAGATACAAACGTGCTTATAGCTAACTACTTAAACTAATAGTTTCAGAAACCTTATAAGATTAAAAAAAAGTTTCTTTATACCCAAGTAAGTGTTAGCAAACGCTTCTTTGTCCTCTGGTTTAATATTACGAAAGGGGCTATAGGTAGATTCCCAGCAGAAAAGAGAATAACCATAACCATAGTTTTCGGCTATTTCTATCTGCTTGTTGAGTTCATTTATGGGTTTAGGGCGATAGAATTCTCCACTGTAGATACCTACCGCTACCGGAACGTAAGAACTAGTTTCTCGTAAACCAGAAGATTTTAGAGTATTGATTACTTCTTGGCTTGTCTTGCGATAAATTTGGACTATCACTTCATCAATCAAGCCTTGCCGTACCCAATACAACCAATTTTGAGAGTATTTTCTGTAGGAAAAACTTGGGGAGTTGGGAGAAAGAGATATAATTAAATTAGGGTTAATTGTTTTAACCGCTTGGTAAATTTTACGGGTTAATTCCGTCATCACTCTGGCGTGATTTCCAAACTGAGTTGGAATGCCCCAATGATCGTCTAGTTGAATACCATAGAGGTTAGGATAGTTCTTAGCCACTTCAGTAAATAAATTAATGAAGTACTGTTGAACATCTGGGTGGTTTGGATTTAGCCACAGATGTTGATCAATAGCTTTTTTTCCTGTTGATGTCTTCAGGAGCCAATCGGGATGTTGTTTAGCAAATTTTGAATTAAGATGAAGCATCATCCCATGCTCATACCAAGCATAGATTTTTAATCCTTGACGTTCACCTTCTTTAATGGCGGCTTTTAGGGGGTCGGTGAAGGGTAAGGTAATTAGGTTATTTTTGAGGGAATAGTTACTAGGATAGGTAGTTCCACCATTATAAACATCAACGTAAATTCGATTAAAATTTAGACGAGATAACTGGTTAAATACATTGTCAGTTTGTCCTATATAGGATAGAAAGTTGTTACCAACATGAGTTACCCAAATTCCTTGAATTTTATTGGTGGTTTTTGGGGTATTGCGAGGGGCAGGAATGATAGTGTTAAGTCCTACCAGGACTACCATTCCTATTAACATCCAAGTTATAAATTTCTTGAATTTCTTTCTTAACGGAAATTTCATTAGTTGATTGGTAATTGGTAATTGGTAATTCTTATTTTCCTAGGCGCGCTAGCTCCCAGCTTTGTGGACAAACCTCAGGAATCACCAACGCCCAAATCACCAATGACCAATGACCAATGACCAATGACCAATGACCAATCACTAATGACTAATGACTAACGACTAACGAGCTTCCATAGGAATATAGGGAGCATCGTGAGTGCCCGTGTAGACTTGAGTAGGTCTAAAAATTCGATTGACAGCTAGCTGTTCCTTCCAGTGAGCTAGCCAACCCGCAACCCGTGCGATCGCAAACACTGGTGTAAACAAGTCACTCGGAATACCCAGCTTCCGGTAAACTAAGCCAGAATAGAAATCTACATTGGGATAAATCCCCTTGTGACCCAGTTTTTCTTCCACTGCTTTCTCCAACTCCAAAGCAATCTCGTAGTACTTGTCTGTACCAGATTCCTTAAACAATTGTTCCGCTAAGTTCTGAAGTATGGTTGCTCGCGGGTCTTTTACCTTATAGACTCGGTGACCACAACCCATAATTCGTTCTTTGCGCTGCAAGCGCTCCTCCAAGTAAGGGTGGACATTGTCCACTGAGCCGATGGTTTCCAACATGGTAATCACTTCTTCATTCGCCCCTCCGTGTAACGGACCAGCTAGAGTTCCCACCGCTGATGCCACTACTGCATAGGGGTCAGTAAGAGTAGAAGCAGTCACCAGAGCCGAAAAAGTAGAGGCATTGATAGTATGTTCGGCATGGAGGGTCAGGCAAACATCAAAGACATGAGCCTCTAGGGGAGTAGGCTCTTGCTCATTGAGCATATACAGAAAGTTAGCAGCATAGCTAAGATCATCCCGAGGGCGTACTGGATCGTCCCCTTTGCGCATCTGTTTAAATGCTGCTACCATGGTAGGAATCTTAGCCAACAGGCGAACCACGGCTTCCCGAATGTATTTTGGATTGTCTAGAGCCCGTTTGGAGTAAAACAGACCCAAAGCAGCAGCAGATGCTTGTAAAGCATCCATGGGATGACCAGTTTCTGGAAAACATTTCATCATGTCCCGGATGCTGTACTTGATCCGTCGGTGGAGGCGAACGTCCTCCTGGAATTCATAAAGTTCGTTCTTAGTAGGCAGCTCACCCCAAATGAGTAGATAGGCGGCTTCTAGGAAAGTACTGTTTGATGCGAGTTCTTTGATCCTAATGCCACGATACTCTAGTATTCCCTTCTGCCCATCAACGTAGCTGATACTGGATTGAGCTGCTGGAATGCCTTCTAAACCTGGCTGGTACTCGCAAGCTATCATGTTATTACCTACAGAATCTTCAGTCATCTCAGGGTAACTTACCAGAGATTAGTGGGTGAAGTACCCCAAACTGATCAGCTGAGGTTGGGGATTCCAACTTTCAGGTCAACTCAGGGACGGTTTTATTCGTCTTTAGGGTTTCCCGCTTCATCCGCCGACGCCTCAACCAGAGGCGCGACCCTAGGCCGCGAGGGATTGCTCGCGGCCTAGGAGGCGCGCGCCTGCTGGAATTGGTCTTACTCAGCGTCCACAGGCAGACATCCGCCTTCCGCAGACGTATAGTTTTACGACAGACTCACCTTGGAATTACAGCATCTATGGCTAACCAGCTGGGGCTTGTCTCTTCCCTGATCTGGAGCTAGTACTTTGTATACCTTCAGGTCATTACTAACCGGATAAGACCGTTTGTAAGGTAGCCTTTTAGACAGTCAGGCGGGTCAGCAACCATATTCATTTTAGCACGAATCGTCATAGATTGTCGTATCGCTATCCATCCCGGAGACGAAACCTGATTGTTTTGGAGCTTGATTACAAAAGACCGTTACCTTTTATGCATAATCTGCCTACGCTGATTGGCGAACCTACCTTACGGTAACTTCTTTCCCCACCTTGAAAGAAGGTGGGGAATTCCGCGAGTTTTCTTAAGTCTTCCGTGCTACAAAGATTATTACTTTTTTGTGCTATGATTAATCTCTAGTACTCTTTAACTTATCTGACTCATGAATCGGGGGAGATTCCGAACCCCATCAACCCTGAAAGATTGCTATAGTAACCACTTGGGTGAGGTCAGCAAGAATAGCTCACTACGACCGAAGGGCTTCCCAGTATTAGGAAGCTTTAACCCAATTACTCCAGCTTTTTTTAGCACTAGTTTTTGATCGGATACTCCCCACACCAACATTTCCGCCCAATTCCCTAAATCCGGTTGATGACCAACTAGAGCTAAACGTCTTTGAGCATCAGTCTTTCGCCACCTCTGCTGTAGCGAGCTGAGCCATTGGTGAATGTCACCCTCAGGAGCGAGGCTATCCGACTCTTCAACCAATGAGCCTAAACCAACATCTTGAAGGATAGCAGCGGTTTCCTTCGCTCTGACCAATGGACTAGTCAAGATTAAGTCAAAATGTAGCCCTCGTTTCTGGAGCTCTTTTGCTACTTTACTAGTTTTTTCATGGCCAATTTTGGTCAGTGGCCGCTCTTGATCGTTTTTGTAGGTGCCTCGCTCAGCAGCAATACCGTGGCGAATTAAGTAGAGTTCCATGGGCTGATTGTTAACAGTAGCTTAAAATGCGATGGGCGTTCGCGAAGCGTGGCCTTTGGCCTCAGCCCCGCTTTCAGCGATCGCGCTCACTGAAAACACTCCTGAGTGCATTAGTTGGTATTAGTCACTCTAGATAACCGTATCCTGGGGATTAACTAACCGCAGTAGTTTTTGCTTGATTTGGGTATCAAAAACCTCCCACTTGAGCTTGGCATACTCGGATTTGTCATTAAAACTACTCAAGAATCCCGTCGGAATTTCAAAGCCACCAGCCATCATGCGTCCACCACCAAAGAAACGCCCATGACTATCTTGACCGAAAGCTTCTTTGATAAATTCATCAGGGTCAAGGGTTAACTTATTGGTTCTCAAGGAACCAATCACCACTTCTAATTCTTGGTCTTCATCGTAAACAATCCCGTAAACCACAGCAGTGTGAACATTTTCTTCAGTAACTAAAAAGTCAGCAGCTTGGGGAATAGCATCCCGGTCTTCATAGCGAAGATAGCCGACACCAGCCATAGAGAAGTTATCTTGGACAATGCGATATTTAAGCGATCGCTCAATAACATCCATCACTCGGCGAGATCGAGATGTCTTGAGTATAGCGTTAAGGAGTTGAGTGTC
>WTKN01000356.1 GCA_011524395.1 Moorena sp. SS36440bin_2 | reverse complement strand
TTTTAGTGAATGACTGTTAACTCTATTATACCCAATTTAAATGCGCAACAGCTTAAAGACAACTCTAAAGGCTGTGAAACCCTTCAAAGAACGATTCGCGAAAATCACATAGAGGTGGTTAATTGTGTAATCGCTGACTGTTCTAATCCTGACAGGGCTAACCAAGTTCTGGAGTTAATCCTAGACTACCTAGTTGACAACATTGAAGACCTCGACAGTAAATATGCCAAAGCTTACCAAGACCACATAGAAATCCTCCACAAAGACTTAGAAACTGATTTACAGAAAGCGAGTAAAGCCCTAGCTGGATTTGGGGATGAAGATCAGTTATTTGTGGAGCGATTCAAGGAATTTAAAGAAGAACTATCTGACAGTCTTGAAAAATTCCTCAAAAAACTCAGAAAAGACCGGGAAACAGTTGATCCTTACTTTAAAGCAAAAGTCGATACTGTAATGAAAGCCTGCCAAAGTGACCCGGGAATTCCAGGACTAGAAGAAATTGAAAGACAACGCACAGACCGATTCGGAGGCTCTTACAGGTCTACCTACTACGGGTCGATTGCAGCGATGCGAGCGAACCTTTCAAAGCATTTCCTTTCCTTAAATGAAGGGCTCCAGCAGTCGGTGGATCAGCTCAAATCAGAAGTAACAAATGTGCTGGTAAACCTGAAAAAGGGTCACTTGGGGAATCTAACCAAAGAGCGTGATGCCAAGTTTCTAGGGGTGATAACCGAGTTATTATATAAGTATAACAATCAATTAGAGCTAGGGTTCCGAACCCTTTGGGAGTCTCAAGTTTCCTATGAAGGATTAATTATACATAGTATTCGACAGCACTTTGATGACGAACTTGAACCCGATCTAATCAACAACAACACCCTGAGCATTACAAATTCCGAGTCAGGAAAATCCCAAGTTGAAGAGTTTAATCAACAAGAAGTAAAAAATCGTCTAGAAGCGCTTCATAAAAAAGTGGTCATTAAATGCAAGCAAACCTTAGATCAGTGGTTAACTGAACCCAGCCAAATCAGATACTTCATCATCGGAGAGTTTTTTGATCGCATTCACTATGCCAAAGATATAGGAGACCAGTGGCGGACTTTTCTAAGAAAGGAAGAAATTCGCTCGAAAGTATGGCCTGAGTTCCAAAGGCTCAAAGAACATCAAAAAATTCAGCAGAAGTGGCAAAATTTGCTCGATAAAGCAATCAGCAGCAACCAATGGAAATCTATGCAGTTTTTGAAGTGACTTTGCGTAAGCTATCAGCCTGCTTAACTGACAAAAGTTTAAGTGCAAAGAGCGAAACGTAAGAGTAGTCAGGGTGTGGATAAGGTTGACAAAAGTACAGAGGTGATGAGTTAAAATACACAAAAAACTATTGAGCAAGCAAACCCAAATGCAGATTAAGGTCGCAATACATCCAGCAGAAGAAGGTGGTTTTTGGGCAGAAGTACCCGCACTACCTGGCTGCATTACTGAGGGAGACACAATGGAAGAGGTTTTAGCAAATCTTCAAGATGCAATTGAAGGTTGGTTAGAAGTTGCTAGCAATTCCTATATTCCTGAACCCAACAGCAAAATTGTGGAAGTTACAGTATAGCAATTCTACAACTTGTGAGGTACACAATGTCTGGATTTTAGGGAACAGGGAACAGGGAACAGGGAACAGGGAAGACATAATAAGGAATAGGGATGCCCTGCATTAAGAGGTGCGACCCGTGGCGAATTAAATTCGCCAACGGAAAGCGCACCTCAAAGGGAATCAACGTCAAAGAATACTGTACCTCATGAGTCCTAGAAACGCTATATAAAATCTGTTTCTGGCAAAAAATTCTGTAAAATTATTGATAAAAAAGGATGGGTTTTGAGAAAAATTACCTGCAACAGTACCAATCGGAATTAGCTGGAGCAATTAGACAAGCCTTTCAAATAGCTGGGGTTGAGCTTTAGATCACTTCTATACAGCACTACGCATTAAGGTGTTTGACATTGATAAAAGCAGCAAAAGCTGTTTTAGTCAACTTTTAGGTGCGACCCGTGGCGAATTTAATTCTTAATGCGGAAAGCGCACCTTTGCCTTTTGCCTAAAGCCCTTGCCCGTAGCGCTATACAGGAGCGTACAAATTTTGTATCCATTCCCATTCTTGGGCTAAGCCTTCGGATAGGGATACCTGAGGTTGATAACTGAGCAGGGTTTTGGCCTTGGTAATATCTGCTGCAGTGTGACGTGCATCTCCTTTGGCTTTTTCGATGTAGTTTTTCTTAATGGGATGTCCAACAATTTGTTCAATGGTGTCGAGAACATCCGCTAGCACTACTCGGCTACCACCACCAATGTTCAACACTTCCCCAACAGCAGCTGGTTTAGTACCTGCAGCCAGATTCGCGGCTATGATGTCTTTGATGAAGGTGAAGTCTCGGGTTTGCTTTCCGTCACCATATATGCTAATCGGTTCATCGGTGAGAATCGTTTTTAGGAATTTGTGAAATGCCATGTCTGGGCGCTGCCTGGGTCCGTAGACAGTGAAATAGCGTAAGGAAGTAACGGGTACACCAAAGTTATGGTAATACAAAAAGCATAGGTGTTCTGCGGCTAGCTTGCTTACCCCATAGGGGGAAACCGGTTGGGGAAGAATGGTTTCAGATGTCGGTAGAGCTTCAGCATTACCATAAACTGAAGAGCTCGAAGCGTAGACTAATCGGGTTAGATGTTTGGCATCTTTGGCGGCTTCGAGAATGATTTGCGTAGCATTAATATTGCGCTCGGTATAATACCGAAAACCATCCCCCCAACTGGCCCGAACTCCAGCTTGTGCTGCCTGATGATAGACTACCTCTACATCAGTTAGGAGCGATCGCCAATCCAAGGTCTGAATATCACTTTCGATTAACTCAAAAGCGGGATGGTCTTTAAAATTTTGAATATTCCGGCGTTTTAGCTTGGGATCGTAATAATCGTTAAATTGATCAATACCAATCACTCGCTCACCTTGATTCAACAGGGCTTCTACTAAGTGAGAACCGACAAAACCCGCAGCACCGGTAACGATATTAATAGCCATAAAATTTAAGATTTAAAACTATTGGTTAAGTCTTGGTCAGACTAGTTTATTTTTGAATGTATATTAAATCTAGTCTGACACACTATCTTAAATTGTGACTAATTTTTTTTTAGTCAAAATGGCTTCAATAATTTGGTAAGGTCATAGAATAAAATAGACTATTCAGCAAAGAGTGTAGAAAAAACGTGAAGATTTTGGTAATTGGCAATGGGGGAAGGGAGTACGCCCTCGCCTGGAAACTACTGCAATCTCAAAATATTCAGCAAGTGATATGTGTTCCTGGTAATGGTGGCACCGCTACACTAACAGGTTGCCAAAATCTTTTATTAAACGTTCAAGATTTTGATGGAATTGCTGAGTTTGCTCTGGTTAACGATATATCTCTAGTGGTAGTTGGTCCAGAACTACCACTGTCTTTAGGTATTACAGACTATCTCCAAAGTAAACATATCCCTGTATTTGGTCCAACCCAGGAGGGAGCGCAAATTGAGTCGAGTAAGTCTTGGGCAAAGGATTTGATGCAGTCGGCTGGTGTTCCTACCCCAAGTTTTGCTGTGTTTACCGAAGCAGAACCAGCATTGGCTTATGTCAAAACCCAGGTAGCACCAATTGTTGTCAAAGCCGATGGCTTAGCAGCGGGTAAGGGGGTAACTGTTGCGGCTACCATAGACGAAGCAGAAACGGCTGTGCAGTCACTCTTTGAGAATGGCTTTGAGACGGTAGTGATTGAAGAGTGTGTCACCGGTCAAGAAGTTTCGGTTTTGGCTGTTACCGATGGCTTGACGGTTCGCCCCTTACTACCAGCTCAGGATCATAAGCGAATTGGAGAAGGGGATACCGGTCCGAATACCGGAGGGATGGGAGCTTATGCTCCTGCACCGATTGTTACCCCAGAGCTAAGCACACGGATTGAAACGGAAATTCTTAATCCTACCCTTGAGGCTTTAAAGGTCAGGGGAATTGATTATCGGGGGGTTCTCTATGCAGGATTGATGATTACTCCAGAAGGAAACCCAACGGTTCTGGAATTTAATTGTCGCTTTGGGGATCCAGAAACTCAAGCTATCCTACCGTTGCTAGAAACTCCCCTAGATCAGTTGCTTCTGGCTTGTACCCAACAGCGACTGGCGGAATTACCAACTCTTACTTGGAAACAAGGGGCTGCTGCTTGTGTGATTGCTGCCTCGAAGGGGTATCCGGGAGCTTACGAAAAGGGTAAGGTAATTACTGGTATCGAACAAGCTCAGCAACAAGGAGCAGTAGTTTGCAGTGCTGGTACTACCTTGAAGCAGGAGGAGCCAGTTACCAGTGGTGGTCGGGTTTTGGGGGTTACCGGAACGGGTGTTACAATAGCGCAAGCTTTATCAGTTGCTTATAGCGCTATGGATTGTATCCAGTTTGAGGGGATGTATTACCGTCGGGATATTGGTTATCGGGTTTTGCCGGATGAAGGCTGACTTGTATGGGTTTAATTTATGCGATTAGCCCTTCGGGCTACGCTACGCGAACGCCTTTGGCGCGGCTGAGGCCTTTGGCCACGCTACGCGAACGCCGATCGCATTCCTGAGTTATTACTGAGTTATTGCTCCCATTGATACCAGCAACACCAGACCAGCAACATTCCCTCAACGGCTATTACCCATGGTAAACCCATCAATCCATAGTGACATCGCACACTACCCTAAAACCAATGTTGACGTCGATATCGTCTGCTGGGATATAGCTGAAGCGGCAAGCAGAGCGGCATATCCCAGGAATGATATCCCAGGAACCACCACGCAAAAGTCGGGAATGATGATCATACTCATTGATACTATTGAGCCAAGCACTACCATCAACCGGAGCTCTTAGGTAGTTTGGGTACCAATGGTCAGTACACCACTCCCAAACATTCCCATGCATGTCATACAAACCAAAGGAATTGGCTAGACTAAAGCTACCTACACGAGTAGTTTGTTTTCGATATACTCCTTCTGGCTCAGAGCTGTATCTACAGCTGCCATCGTAATTGGCAACATCGCTGGTAATGGTTTCACCGAAGTGGAATGGGGTACTGGTACCAGCCCTACAGGCATATTCCCATTCCGCCTCAGTCGGAAGCCGATAGTTTCTTCCAGTCAGCTTAGACAGTATAGCACAAAATTTCATCGCCTCATACCAAGATACCTTTTCCACTGGCAGAGTATCCCCTTTGAACTTAGAGGGCTGGGGGTTTAGGGGAGGGGAGACTTGGAATAAGGTTGCTACAGTCCGCCACTGGGCCTGGGTAACCGTAAACTTTCCCATAAAGAATGGAGAAACTCTAACCCAATGCTGTGGACTTTCATCGTCGCTATGTCCCTTCTCAGTTTCTGGTGAACCCATGAGGAATCTTCCCCCAGGGATGTAGACCATATCTAGCCCTAAACCATTGCCTAAGTATTCTGTAAAATATTGGGCTTGGTGATGGCAGCGCTTTTTAATCTCACCGTATTTATCTAGAGTTACCACATCGAAGTCAAAAGAGTTTAGGGTCACTCCCTCGACTGGTGAAGGGTCAGAGTTTTGGAATTGGTTAAAAAATCCAGCTACAGCTATTCCTAAACTACCAAACCCCCCCACTTGACTTGATTGCGGTCTATTAACAGTAGAATCATCTGGTTTCTGGGATGGCCGTGGAGGATTCAGTTTGGAGTTGATTGCTTGTAACTTTTCCAAAAGAACCTGAGTATCCTTAGGACGTTGATAAACTCGCACCATCAGACTATCAATAAAATCCCCTAACTCCGAAGAAATCTGTGGTGCATGAGGTCGCCACATCAAGATATCATTGCCAGCATCATAAAACTCTGAGGGTCCTTGCCCTGTTAGCAAATAAACAAATGTCCGTCCTAAAGCGTAGAAATCCGATTGGGGTACCGCTTGACCATGGATTTGTTCTAGGGGAGTATACCCAGGGGAAATCATACTGGTAACATTCCCAGCAGATTGTTTGACAATATAGGTTTGGGTCACTTGGCGTGCTGTGCCAAAATCAATTAATACTAGTTGTCCATCTGGACGCAGGATAATATTGGACGGTTTGATATCCCGGTGGAAAAAATTTTCCTGATGAACTGCTTGGAGAATATCAACAATTTGAAATAACCAATCCAAGGCTAATTTTTCATCAATGGGGCGATTTTCTCGCTTGTCTTGATACTCCTCTAAATTCAGCCCAGAGATTTTTTCCATGACCAAACAGTATAGGGGGGTTTGGTGGTTTCTGGGAAAGAAGGTAAAATTTTCTTCTCCTTTAGGAATACCTGGGTGATTGAGCTGAGTCAGAACTCTGGCTTCTTGCTCAAAAAGTTCCACAGCTTTCGGTTCATCGTTAATCAAAATTTTGAGAACCTTGGCAATTCCCTTGTGATTCACCTCATAGATTCGTCCAAAGCCACCTTCTCCGAGTAATCGGCTGACCTGATAACGTCCCGCCAGCAATAACTCAGAACCGCAGCTTGAGCAGAATAGGTCTGTATCAGGGTTACGGGGCTGAGGACACCCAGGATTTATGCACAGGCTCATTGGGGTCAAAGATGGGTCGATCTACTTGAAAGTTTAGCTTGAAGTTTGTTAAGTAGAAGTTTGAAGTAGAAATGCTTGCGCGTAGCCTGGTCTAAGCGGTATCAATACAGCGCGATCGCACTCCGATCCAATTCCTGATAAACCTTATATATAAAAACAATAGCGATAAGGCTATCCTAGCAATGCTTTAAGTCTAGGATAGACAAGGAGTGATTGGGTAATGGGGAGAAATTCAGCACTCAAGTATATACTAGACACTGAAGTTCTCAAAAAATCTTCATAAAGAAACTTATACCCACTGATACCAGCGGTATCGATGGTCTCAATCATAACCTTCATGGGAAAATATGAATCCAGGAATTGACCTCCAAAGCAGTTTTATTCAATCGCTGAGTGATCTAGGCATCCCCGCTGGTGCAGCTAAAGCCATTTGGATGCCATTACCCCTATTTCTAATGATTACCGTTGCCACCGTAGGGGTTTTGGTAGTGGTCTGGTTAGAACGAAAAATTTCTGCTGCTGCTCAACAGCGCATTGGTCCAGAATACGCTGGACCTTTGGGGGTACTCCAGCCTGTAGCAGATGGCATCAAACTCGTCTTCAAAGAAGATGTTATTCCAGCCAAATCTGACTCTTTATTGTTCACCCTCGGACCAATCCTGGTTGTGCTTCCGGTATTTGTCTCCTACCTGATTGTACCGTTTGGACAAAACTTGGTAATTACCAATGTGGGCACAGGCATATTCCTGTGGATTGCCCTGTCAAGCATTCAGCCGATTGGTCTGTTAATGTCTGGCTACGCCTCTAATAATAAGTATTCCTTACTCGGAGGCTTAAGAGCTGCAGCTCAGTCTATCAGTTACGAGATTCCTCTAGCATTAGCAGTGCTAGCTGTTGTGATGATGTCCAACAGCCTCAGCACCATTGACATCGTTGAGCAGCAATCGGGATACGGCATTCTGGGTTGGAATGTTTGGCGTCAACCAGTGGGTTTCCTAATTTTTTGGATTTCGGCCTTGGCAGAATGCGAGCGACTCCCCTTTGACTTACCTGAAGCAGAAGAAGAACTGGTGGCTGGGTATCAGACAGAATACGCTGGGATGAAATTTGGTTTGTTCTATGTCGGTTCCTACGTCAATCTCGTGTTGTCTGCCTTGCTCGTAGCAGTGCTCTATCTGGGTGGCTGGGAGTTCCCCATTCCTCTAGATAAGCTCGCGGGCTGGCTAGGGGTGAGTGAAACCAGTTCCTGGTTGCAGGTGATTACTGCTTCTTTAGGAATTACCATGACCCTGCTCAAGGCTTACTTCCTGATATTTACAGCTATTCTGTTACGCTGGACACTGCCCCGGGTTCGGATTGACCAATTGCTTAACTTAGGGTGGAAGTTTTTACTACCAGTAGCTTTGGTAAATCTTCTATTAACTGCTGCTCTTAAATTGGCATTTCCAATTGCCTTTGGTGGTTAGCTATTAGTTATATCAAGTCCGTTTGCTGGCTACTTTTTGAGTAAACGTTAAGAACTAACAAGTAACGAAAAAAAACGATAGTAATAAGTAGTAAAACGGACAGGATATACTTAAGAAAGTACATAATTTAGGACTCATAAATCAGTAGTACAATACTCAGCCAGACAATCAAGATAGAGACACTAAACTATTATGCTGAAGTTCCTCAAACAGGTTGGCGAATACGCTAAAGAAACTGTTCAAGCTGCTCGCTACATTGGTCAAGGGATATCGGTGACTTTTGATCACATGCAACGGCGTCCAATTACAGTACAATACCCTTACGAAAAACTAATCCCCTCTGAGCGCTATCGTGGTCGGATCCATTTTGAATTTGATAAGTGTATTGCCTGCGAAGTCTGTGTGCGTGTTTGTCCGATTAACTTGCCAGTGGTAGATTACGAATTTGATAAAGCTACTAAGAAGAAAAATCTTAAGCACTACAGTATAGATTTCGGAGTTTGTATTTTTTGTGCTAACTGCATTGAATACTGCCCCACTAACTGTCTATCAGCGACGGAAGAGTATGAAATTTCTACCTACGACCGTCATGAGTTGAACTACGATAATGTAGCCCTGGGACGCCTCCCCTATAAAGTTACCCAAGACCCGATGGTAACTCCTCTACGGGAATTAGCTTATCTACCGAAGGGAGTTATGGATCCTCATGATTTGCCAGCAGGTTCTCAACGGGCTGGTATGCGTCCAGAGGAAATTCTCGATCAAATGGAATCAAAAGAAGAAGACGTTAAGAGTTAGTTGTTAGTCATTGGTCTTTTCAGTGACTGTTGAGTGTGACCAATGACTTATCACTAATAACGATTAGGCAAAAATATATCACGAGGAAATAAGTTAAGCATGAATCTAGCGGAAGGGGTTCAGTTAATTTCTGTTGCCATACTATCGGTGATCATGATTGGGGCGGCTTTAGGGGTTGTCCTTCTTTCCAACATTGTATACTCAGCCTTTTTACTGGCTGGTGTTTTTATCGGTATTTCTGGATTGTATATTCTGCTAAATGCTGACTTTGTAGCAGCAGCACAGATATTAGTCTATGTTGGGGCGGTTAATGTCCTAATTTTATTTGCCATCATGTTGGTGAATAAGCGAGAGGATTTTACACCAATGACTAAGCGCTGGGTGCGCACTGGGTCAACGGCTATAGTCTGTATTGGTTTGTTTGCACTTCTGAGTACAATGGTTTTGGTAACGCCATGGTCAGTTGAAATTGCTCCAGCTATGGTTGTTACTAATAGTGCTGTGGAGATTGGTCAGCATTTTTTCAGTGACTTTTTATTGCCGTTTGAGCTAGCTTCTGTACTTTTGTTAATGGCAATGGTAGGGGCAATTATCATAGCTCGTCGGGATTATATTCCTGAGGAATTGGTTTCGAGAGATCAGGAAATTGCTACAGCTTTGACCTTGCCTGAACGTCCTCGGGAGCTTGCGTCTGTGCCAGGGGATTCTAAATAAGACAACCGTTTAGTATTTGTTAGTGTTTGGTTGACGGTTGACAGTCAACGCTCAATGGTAAACAACCAACCACTAATTACCCATTGAAAAACTACTATTCCCTACATAAAACATCATAATTTATGGAACTTCAACTCCAATACTTTTTACTGCTTGCTGCTGCTTTGTTTTGCATTGGTATTTATGGTCTAGTAACTAGCCGCAATGCCGTGCGAGTGCTGATGTCTATTGAGCTAATGCTGAATGCGGTCAACCTGAATTTAATGGGGTTCTCTAATTTTATGGACTCAGCCGGGATTAAGGGTCAAGTGTTTACCGTGTTTGTAATTACGGTAGCAGCTGCAGAAGCGGCGGTGGGTTTAGCTATTGTGCTGTCGATATATCGTAATCGGGATACGGTAGATATGGAACAATTTAATCTTCTGAAGTGGTAGATTAGCCAAAAGCTAAATAGAATATGGCGTTGCTCAATTGTGGCATGATTAAGGGTAAGTGGTAACTGGTAACTTGTAACTGACCCAACTAGACTTGATATTATTCCTTAGATCAGCAACGCCAAAATCTAGCAATCATCAATCAGCTGACTTATTATAGTTAACCAATCAAGTTTTAGTGAACTTTAGAGTGCGGCTTGTTCCGAGTAGGAGCTACTCATAATAGAGTAGGGTATGATTCGGGGGCGCGTGATAAAAATCACAAACCTAACTACCTGTACGGATGTGGGTGAA
>WTKN01000009.1 GCA_011524395.1 Moorena sp. SS36440bin_2 | reverse complement strand
TAGATTAGCATAGGACACCACCACCTCGGCGTTAGCCAGGTGGTGGAAGCTTCATGTCTCAATACAGCAAGCTGAAATTGCTGCAACGTCGAGCCGCACGAAAACAAAAGCGTTCTGCTAACTGGGAAAAAGCTCAAATCAAGGTGGCGCGATTGCATAATGAGATTACCGCCAAGCGCAAAGACTTCCATTACAAAACGGCACATAACCTTTGTGACCAAGCTCAAACCATTTTTGCAGAAGATCTGAATACAGTTGGACTCAACCGAGGGATGCTCCGCAAAGAGTGTATTGATGCATCCTTTGGGGCGTTTCTTTCTCGCCTGGAATGGGTGTGCTGGAAACGGGGGGTATTTTTTATGCGAGTCAACCCCAACGGTACAAGTCAAACCTGTCCAAGTTGCGGCGCAACTGTGGGTAAGCCCCTTGGGGAAAGGGTTCATCATTGTCCTGAATGTGGATACCAGACTCATCGCGATCATGCGGCTGCCGAGATGGTGTTATGGCGTGGAGTAAACTCAGTACCCGTGGGCAATCGGGGAATGGAAACTGCCTGTGCAGGCGTACTAGCGGGGGCTCAAACCTCTAGCCAAGTGCCGAAATCCCGCCAGGGAACAACCAGGAACTCCAAGAAGTGATTCTTCGGAATCCCCATCCCTCTATAGGGTGGGGAGGATGTCAAGGCCTATTCAGCTGAGAGTGCATCACAGTTAATGTTTCTGCTAGTTGACTGAGACGATCTTCGAGGTATTTTTTCCGAATTAAAAGTTGTCGCAGTTTTTGATAACGAGCGATGGCCATGCTCACACTGGGAACCTGATCTGCTGGACAAAACCTTGACCAAGATTGACCCTGCTCATCCAAGCCACAAAGACGATAACCAGTACGAGGAGATTGATAGGTAACATTAGTATTCGATACCTCAACCCCTTCATCCACATAGTCCATCATCCGGTCACCATTGGCTAGTCTTACGGTTCCTATGGCATCTTGGGGTTGACTAGCTTGAGATTCTAACCAGCCATCAACAATTGGTCCTTCTAAGTATAGGTCTTGAATTTGCCGGAGGATTTTGTGCAGTTCCTGCTGCCAACCCAGAACAATTCCCTCAATGTCTTGCAACAGATTCATGGCCAAAGCTGGGTTAGCACCATGGCGATGGTTTCCCAGTTTAGGGTATTTCAATCTAGGCAAAGTCGGTATCTTCTGTTCATCCTGGCGAGTGGGGAACGGTTGTACTGCCATAGAGAACGAAGGTTCCTTTTTATGTCTACGACTTCCTTCACCTGCTTGTTGATTAGTTTGATCAGCCATAGCTGGGGATGGTTGTGGTGAATCAGTGGCACTAGCTTTTGCTAACTGATTTAGTGTTGTCTCGATCCGTCGCAATTTTGATTTCATGAATAACTCCCTTTGTTGGAAACCCCGTCTTTTTAAAGCGGGGATGAAAACGGATAGCACCTTGACGCGCGGTGAAATTGATAGCTATAGCCATCCTTGCGATGAATAGCCTGGCAGTACCTATGACTAATTCCTTGAACTAACCCATTATTTGTTGAAATATTGAAATAACCAGTCGCTCTCGTGGCGACTCTACCGACATAAGTCCCAATTTTCTTGCCCTTAGTCACAATTGCTTTGGCAATATCTCCAGTCTGAAATCCTTTGTGAATTTTTATTCTGGAGCAATGACGCTTGGGGAATCCAAACTTGTCTGTTCTACAAATCTGCCGGGTTCCATGCCCTTTAGCTGTAATCAATAAAGGCTGATAGTCCTCAACATACAGAGTCTCGACGGAACCAACATTAGCTGCATCCAACCAATGGGTTTTGGGGAAGTTTTGACGGCAACGGTTGTACTTAGTTAATCCTCCTGAACCGACCTCTACTGAAAGTCCAGTTGACTTCAGTTCGTTATACAACTTCCATCGGGTGGTATTAACTGCTGCTGTATCAGCCAATGGTCTTTTTGTTTGGGATAAAATGCCCTTGAGGATACTAGGCTTGTTCGACAGAAATTGTTCTATCTCTTGGTTACCCTTGGCTTGGTTGCAACTATGGCAAGCAATGGTGAGATTTGATCCCCGATCAGAGCCTCCCTTCGATTTTGGCTTAATATGCTCAATCTCTAGGGGGGTAGCTGTCGCTCCACAATAAGCGCAGGTTCGATGCCATTTCTCTAAAAGATACTCTCGCAATTCGTAACCGTACAAAGTTCCTTGCTGGTAGTCAGTCCCTGAAATTTTAGGGTTTTGCATCTTCTGAGTATCGAACCGAACTAACTCTTGAGAACAACCTGCTATTGGGCAAAATCGAATTAGTTTCTTTACCCAGGTTAAGATGTTATGGACACGAGACATTAAACTTGGAGGCAACCAACCCTCCGGCTTTTTTCGGTTCAGAAATCTGGGCTGGCGATACCGAGTTTTCCGATTCCGACGGGAGCGCCTCATCTGTCTGCGAGAGGTTAAAGCATCCCTAATTTGGAACCCTCTATGAGTCAGTTCAGCCGCCCAAACAACTCGGTGATTTTGGACAATCGCCAACCCTGTTGTTTTGGCACCTGGATCTATTTTGAGCTGGTGAAAGTGGGTTACACAGTTTTCTATTTCCAAGTCCCCCAGGATAATGGTGAATGGATACCGCCTCAAAACCTTGGCTCTCCCTTGTTTGAGCAATATCCTTGCTCTGGCCGGGTGACATGGGTCTAGGGGTTTTCTGTTTTTGTCGAGTGCAAATACACGCATAATCGAAATACTCCTATTGCTAGGGTTAAGTTCGCGCTCGTGCTTCGCACACGCTTGCGCGAACGTCAATGTTTTCCAAGCTTGTTAGGTTTGCAACACTGTCTTACCCCTCGTACAACTGTTTAATTGCAAACGACAGAGCCAAAAACTAGCGACGCATTCTTGGGTGTCGTGACTTGAAAAACGTAGCCCATGAAGGACTTAGACTGGTCAGCTAGCTATCGCTTTGGGGCACGAAGCCCCGCTGCTTCAGCGCGGGGTGCTGACGGTGACTGATGTGAGGAAATATAGTTGATCTCAAGGAGGAAGATGCCAATTATCTAACTATAAGCTTTATTAATTTTCGCGCAATGGCAATATAAGTCCCAATAGCCTTGAATACTACCAAATTTACCAGTATTAAATTTACCAGTAATTTAATTTTAGTCACCGGACCATCCAGGTCTGGCAAAAGCGAGTGGGCAGAAACCCTGGCCACGCACACTGGGAAATCGGTAATATACGTTGCTACTGCCACAACCAACCCGGATGATCCAGAGTGGCTGGCTCGGATTGAAAAACATCAGCAGCGACGCCCCAGTTCCTGGACAACCCTTTTGGTTCCACTGGACTTGGCAGCAACAATTACCAACTATTCTGACATCAATCACTGCCTGCTAGTAGATTCTCTTGGAACCTGGGTTGCTAATTGCTTAGAACAGGATGATACGATTTGGCAGCAAACGTTACAAAGCTTATGGAATAGTTTGAGCAAAGTTAAAGGTTCTGTAATTTTTGTTGCAGAAGAGGCTGGCTGGGGAGTGGTGCCAGCTTATCCTATGGGTAGGGCGTTTCGCGATCGCCTGGGGAATGTGGTGCGTTATTTGGGGCACTTGGCTAACCCAGTATACTTAGTCACCGGTGGTCATGTGCTTAATCTCAGTAATCTGGGTCAAACATTACCCTAAAATGGTACTTTTGGCGAATCACCTCAAACCTAATCCAATTCATGGGAAGAGGGGAAAGATACCAGCAGTGTGGAAGAAGCTTCCTAACTCAGTTGTTTATTCAACGGGTTAAAACGAACTATTAATAACAAACTACTAACAAACCAATGGCATCTGAATCACAAGTCAAACGCTATCTCACCTACTGGTTCCAGTTAGGCAAAAAGGTTGTGATGCGCAATGGTTTTTTAGCTATGCAGCCACAATCACTTACAAATGGCAAGCACTACAGCCAAGAATTTGAAACGATTTGGCAGCTAGCTATTTCACCAGAGACTGGTGATTGTTACCTGGAAGGAACTGATGAAACAATTGCGGATTTATTAACACCCAAGTGGGATATACTTCCTTGTTCCCGTTGTGATATGCCTGTACCGATTAAAAGTGCTGGGATACCACCAAACTGTTGTCCCTGTTTTGATTTACCGACATGGCCCAATACAGAATTGCCAGCACCACGAGATCCAGTGTGTAGTCAAACCGAACTAAGAGGGATTTGCGATCGCTTAAACAAAATTACTGAAAATTGAATTACTTAATAGAGTAGAAAATAAATAAAATACCAGTTTTTAGCTTGTAGGGTTGGCAACAAAAAGTGGCTATCCTATGTGTGGCGATAAATTAGTATAAAATAATCGCGCTCAGGGCTTAATAAGTAAGGCTTTGAGTAATTTAAAAATGCAATTTTAATAAAAGCGATGCAGCGCGGTCTTGGGGGTCCCCCCCATGAGCGACTACCGGTGCGGTCTTAGGGGTTTCCACGGGGCTTACAAGGTGCGGACGCAGGTTCCGCACACAGACCCATGCGCCACTCGCGCTTTGCATCAAGACAATGTATTTTTAGTTTATTGAATCCCTTGCTATTTAAGGGGTTAAGCTTCATTTAAACTACTATTAAACTACTAATTTAATATCATCAGTCTAGGAGAGCCGAAAATCTGAGCTGTACCCAAGTTATTTATAATAATATGGAATCCGTTTAATTAGACAATGCAAGTTGTCAATGACGGCCACCAATGGAATTGAGTCAACCTCCTAAGTATTTTAGGTTGCTTGATGAGTTGACGACAACGCTGGAAAATTGCTTCTTCCAATGCTTCTATCGTCTCAAATACCCGATTGATGAGCGCCTGATCTAGAAGAGGCCATAACCGCTCGGCTGGCTGTAACTCAGGAGAGTAAGGGGGTAAAAACTCTAAAAATAAACCTTTGGGAATTTCGAGGTTCTTGGTGGTGTGCCACCGGGCTTAGGTTTTGGACTAGCAAGGCAGGGTACTGTTTATCAATCCCTTGAGCAGCAGCTTTCTTCGGCTAGGATTCGGTTCATAATCTCAGTATTAACTCGCATTATTAATCCACCATTCGCTTTCCCCACTACACCGGTTCGACTTCTCCGTAGACGTATTGACAAAATTCATTCGCTTTTAAATTGTCAGTCATGGGTTGCCGTTCTGATTAAGTTTTTAAACACAGAAAAACAACACCACCCCATAAACAGGATGAATGTATTAAATTAAAAGTTAGGGGTGAAATACCACAGAAATCCAACCAAGGATATAGCAATTCTCAGAGAAACTCGCTTCTTTAGCCAACCTCGTTTCTGAAACCGACAAACCGATACCTGTCTAACCCATTCAATACACCAATAAGGAAGATTCTAGAGATGACCATGACGACAGCAGACCTTCAGAAATTATCTCCGGCCGAGTTGGATCAGCTGTATCAGCGCAGTCCCATGGGTGACATCCCCAATGGAGAAGGGAAAGGCACTGTGTTATTTTTGACAAGCCTGCCTACAGGCAATATCTGCTCTGACTTAGTCAAGTTATTAGCCTGGCAGGGGAAGGTATTTTATCGAGATCAGGGCTTCTTACTCAATCGTGTCAGCCTATTTAGCATCCAGATGATCAAAGCCAAAGTTGATCCCGGCGAGAGCTGGTTCACCCAGGGAGAAGCCACGATTTTGGACTATTCCAAAACATCGTTTGTGGCCCAAAAAATTCGCGATGAAATTCGGGAGGTTTCTCCTGGTCTTTATCTGGGTCAAACCTACTGGGACAGAACCCGGGTGTTGTGTTTCTCCCTGGAATTTTAATCGCCCAAATGGTCTCTAGGCAGGCCAATAAGCTGACTAGAGAAGATATCCCCCTATCGGTACAGGTGTATGACCTACCAAGAAACCCTCACCGTAATCGCTCCAATTAAGGCTGACCAGATGGACTGTCTGAGGGAAGTGCTCCACTCCATCCAGCAAAACGTCGGGCATAACGACCTGATTCCCTTTGCTCAGTTTCCGCAGGTTCATTTCGCCAGGTTTGTCATCCTGGAGGCGGTTAAAGATCCCCTACTAGGCATCACAATTCCGCCCAGTCTGGCCTTCTCAAATTGCCTTGATGCTCCTCTGAAGGAGTATGTGCGATCACTAGCGGAGGAGGGTGGTTATGGGTTGGATCGAATTTTTAGCCACTGCGAAGGCTATCCCTCCCCTCAGCGGCTCACTGTCAACAGCCGGATCGCCTACCTGCACAAACACCGGGTCAATACTCAGACCTTCTATGTGAACACCATAGGTCGCACAGTACAACAGGTTCGCCAGGAAGCCGACTTGCACGACAAGATCGAGCTCTTTCTAGATTGCTACCAGCACCAACAAGGAGCTGACGGTTCCGATGTGGATACGGTTCGTCGGGCCATTCAGAACTTTGTGAAGCAAGATCCCTCTCTCTCCTGGGCTCTGACTCCGGCAGTACCCCCCGATCTAGGGTGGCAGATTCGAGACAAGCTGCATCTGATCGTTGGCTTGTTCTTAATCCTGCTGCTAGGATTGGCCTTCTTGCCAATCTCCCCCCTATTCGTTGCAATTTTGCGCTGGAAAGAGGAAACAGCTCCTCATCCTAGGCAGGATCCAAAATTTAGACTAAGTCAGTTTCATCGCCTTCACCTTGCCCAAGATGAAGACTTTTTTACTCAAAATCAATTCAGTGTGGTGGGCTTTGTAAAACCGGGTTGGTTCCGCTACATCACCCTGAGGGTCATTCTTTGGCTGGCTAATTTTGCCACTCGTCACGTCTTTAACAACGGTGATTTGGGAACGGTTCCTCTGCTCAATCTATATGGGGTAGACACCATTCACTTCGCCCGCTGGGTGGTGATTGATCAAGGCCGACGGGTGCTGTTTATGAGCAACTACGATTTAAACTTAGAAGACTATATGAATGACTTCATCAACAAATTAGCCTGGGGATTAAACATAATCTTTGGTCACGGGGTGGATTATCCCAAAACCAGTTGGCTGGTAAAGGGTGGTGCTAGAGATGAACAAATTTATAAAGCTGTCCTTCGCAAGTATCAGATTCGCAGCCAGGTTTGGTATGCGGCCTATCCCAATCTTTCAGCGGTCAACATCAGCAACAATGCCCAGATTCGAGCTGGACTGTTCCAACCTTTAGACACTGCTCAACAGCAAGCATGGCTGTCTCGGTTCTGAGTTAAATTGCCCCTCTTTTCTGGCTGCTATGTCCTATTAACGAGTACTCCAGGAAGCCCTATGTCTCACCTTGAACTTCAGGATATTCAAAGCATTATCGCCAGTGGCTGCGGTAATCTCAAAGCTGCTGCCTATGTCCTACTACACATCCAGGACGCCCCTCTAGCTAGACAGTGGCTGAGCAATTTGCTAGATCGAGTGCAAACCAGCCAGGATCCCCCCTCCGATCTCTGCCTAAATATTGCCTTTACTTACGAAGGATTAACCACTTTAGGTTTGCATCAAAGCACCCTCAGCACTTTCCCCACAGAGTTTAAGGAAGGCATGACTGAAGCTAATCGCAGTCGTATTCTTGGCGATCATGAGGACAGTGAAAATGATCCGAAATTATGGGTTTGGGGGGGAACGAATCCGCAGCAGACGAGAGTGCACATCCTCCTGCTCCTATATGCCACTGATGATGAGCAATTGGATGAATTTTGTACCACACTGGTCGAGCAGTTGCCCAAAGGTGGGGTTGAGTTTATTCTGAAATTGGATACTTTCACCCTCAAAGACGAAGCAGGGAGATTTCGAGAACACTTTGGTTTTCAAGATGGGATTAGTCAACCTATTATTGAAGGTCTTAACCGGGTCGGGTCACCAGATAATACTATCAAAGCGGGAGAATTTATCCTAGGCTATAACAATGAATACAATTTGCTGGCAGAAAGTCCCAGGGTAAAACCTGATCTCGATCCTCACAATATTCTGCCGCCTGGTGAATTTGCCTTCCATGATCTCGGTCGCAATGGTAGTTACCTGGTCTTCCGACATCTGAGCCAAAAAGTTGAGGAATTTTGGCGCTTTCTAGAGGAAGTCACCCAAAATCCTGATGGCTCCAGTAACCCTGAGGAGCGTCTCAAATTCGCCGCTAAAATGGTTGGTCGCTGGCCTAGTGGTACCTCCCTGGTGCAGTCCCCAGATCGAGATGACCCGAACGTTATCGATAAGAATGATTTTGCTTACCACCATGTAGATCCTCAGGGTTTTCGGTGTCCCTTTGGTGCCCATATCCGCCGCTCCAACCCCCGAGACTCCTTAGACCCGGCTCCAGGCACTGAGAGATCTATAGCCATCAACAAAACCCATCGGCTGCTCCGCCGGGGTCGAACCTATGGAGAACCGATCAGTCCATCGTTTGATCCAGAAGCCATCCTCAATAACCCCAACCCAGGGGAGCGAGGCATCCATTTCATCTGTATTAATGCCAATATCAATCGGCAGTTTGAGTTTGTACAGCATACTTGGGTCAACAATCCAAAATTTAACGGTCTCTATGAGGAGACAGACCCTTTGGTGGGCGATCGCCACCCTGGAAAAATGGGAAATACCGATATTTTCACAATTCCAGGAAAACCGATTAGAAAACGGATTAAAAATTTACCGCAATTTGTAGTCGTTCGGGGAGGCGCTTACTTTTTCTTACCTGGCATCAAAGCTATCCGGTATCTGGCATCGATTTCAGAGTAAATGCTCAAAATGACCAAGCAATAGAACTTAATTCATAAAATCAGATTTTGTGAAGGATGAGAGCCATGAGCATACCAAAAATAGTTAACGCCCTTTCCGTGAAATTAATTAACTTCACACGTCGATTGAATCCGGCTATTCGAGATAGCTTCGACCGCTTGTTTCAAAAAAGAATTCAAGCAGTTACCCAATTTATCATCAATCTAAGTAGGAAAAACGATCATCTGGCTATTGCTCAAGAAAAACTCCTGCCGGATGAAGAAAAAATTACCCGAGATATTGCTCAGCAAATGACTGAGTTTTTGAAAAAAAACTACACTGGAAAAGTTGCTGAGCGAGCTGGCAATACCAAAACTTATGGAGTTGTTAAAGCAACCTTTGAAGTTCTTACCGATTTAGCTGATGAGTTAAGAGTAGGAATCTTTCGAGAAACCAAAACCTATGCTGCTTGGGTGCGGTTTTCAGGTCCTGGGCCTTTAGAAACCCATGATTTATACAACAATGGCATTCTTAGCATTGGCATCAAACTGATGGATGTAGAAGGTGAAAAACTTATTGATGATGAAAAGATGACCCAAGACTTCACAGGTATCAGTTCTCCTACCTTTACCACCCCCAATATTATTGAAAATCTCAAGTTACAACGACAGGTTTTTAACGACACCCCCGCCTGGTATTTTCTGAATCCTTTTGACTCTCATCTGTTAGATGCAATCATGCAGGGGCTCTATGCCAAAGCCCATACCAGTCCTTTAGAAGTGAGGTATTTCAGTTGTGTCCCTTACCTCTATGGGGAAAGAAAAGCAGTCCAATATTCCATTAAACCCAGCACTGACGAGAAAACCCCTATCCCTAAAAATCCGTCCTATGACTATCTCCGAGAAGCGATGGTCAAGGTATTGGAAAAACGAGAGGTCTGTTTTGATTTCATGGTGCAATTTCAAACAGATCCTCACCGGATGCCCATTGAAAATGCTTCAGTGGTCTGGTCTGAAACTCTGTCTCCTTACATCAAAGTGGCAACATTGCGTATTCCTGCTCAAGAATTCGATTCACCAGTTCAACTCGCATTTGCTCGCAATCTCTCCTATAATCCGTGGCATTGCATTGCCGAGCACCGACCTTTAGGTAACCAAAGTAGAGCCAGAAAATATATTTACCTAGAAACATCTAAGTTTCGGCAGCAGATGAATGGAGATAAACGAATAGAGCCGCAGAGTGATTGGATTATTTATCAATAAATATGAGTTTGGGTTAAGACTCTCAACACAGAAAAGTTAAACCAACGGAACTAGGCAATACCCATTGATACCAAATCCGGTTATCATAGTGTAGTTACACAAATCATCAAATCCTCTCTAGGCAAGGACTTTGATTTTGTTGAATAGAGTCTCAGTCAAGGGGATTTGGTATGACAACTTGACTGAAATGTGTATTTATATCAGTCGGGATCTGATTCAGGGTAAGCGCATCTCAAATCCTATTGAAATCAAGGTTTTGAGCTGAGAGGGTGACAAGCAGGCTAAAAAATTCTTGGGGTAAGCTTTTGAGCCATGCTATTCCAAAAAAGATTGGGTCGATTTACAGGTTATATCATGTCCGGATAATTAGTTATCAAAAACCATTACCCTTGAAATCTTACTCCTTTACTTCAGCATAGCTGCCATTCCCCTCCTGGCAGCAGGGCTGTAACATTGCTCATGAATAAATTGTCTTTTTCTACGGGTGAAAGGC
>WTKN01000150.1 GCA_011524395.1 Moorena sp. SS36440bin_2 | reverse complement strand
TCCAATTCTATCTTATTATGTCAAAAATAGGTAATTAATTTTGTGCACCTGCTTAAGAAAAACTCTGAAAGCCAGTCTCTTCATCGAAATCTGTCAAAGAGTCTATGAATAGTTGGAAGTTGGTATCAGCTAGCCCATCTACCATTTTAGCTATGCTCACGAAGGAAAAATCGTTAAAAACTGCTGGACTAAAAGATGTCGATTCATCCGTGAGAAAGTTCCAATCAAAAGTCAAAATATCTCCGGCATGGGCGGTGAAGGTTTGTTGAATTGCAGAACCCTCTGTGGGAGTGTCTACATTGGGAAGATTAGGGATAGTAGCTAAGCTTCCACCTGTTAATCCTAGAAATTTTTCTATATCCGAGACAGGAACTGTGACAGGAAATGTGTTAAATACACCAGTACTTAGTAGAGCTTGGAAGTCTCCATCGGTTGGACCACTGCCAAACGCTTCTGTCTCAATACTAGTGTCGCCTATGGTTGCCCATGGTTTGAAATCACCAGTTTCAAAACTGCCATTGACAATTGCTAGGGCTGGGTTAGCACTTAACAGAGTTGCCGCACTAACTAAACTTACTGTACCTGAGCATAGGGTTAAAACATTGAAAAATTTGCGAGTAGACATAAGATTGATTACTCCTTTGTTAGGTAAAATGCTATGGTTTTCGCGACGATACTATTTGAGCGAACTATTTGAAGAGGATTGGAAAATTACTTAAAAACTCAGATCATATAAACATCAAGGGGCTCAAATCAATTAATTCTAAAATCTAGAGCCTCTGAATAAGCAAGCAGCATGATCTGACCCATCCAAGCCAACTAGTCTAAGCATGGATGTAACTAATAAGAAAAATCCCTAGGAAATTAAGCTGCGTCCTCTAAGGATAGTGTTCATTGTTGGTTTTTATCCCCAAATGGGGGTCTTTTATTTTACGGCTTTAGGTTGTCAGCTATTAAAACAATGAACTATTTAACCTTGATGACTAATTTATTCGCCAACAATACTATTACATAGAAATCTTTGATAATTGATCTAATCAAAGTTAAATTCACTTAATCTTTAACTTAATAAACTTTGGATGAATTATCTTTTGATAAGAGATAATTACAAAAATATAGCATTTACAAATAGGTCATAAACAATATTGCTGCATCGCTTTTCCCAGTTGGCTGTCTTGATGCATCCTATGTTTACATCTCAAATAAAAACCCTATACTTTGGTATACTTTGGTTCCCTAAGATGCATTTAAATTTCCACCTCAAGTAGCCTGACCTAGGGCACTATGCAAGATGCCCATTCCACCAACATGCCCATTCTACAGAAGTCTTAATATCATTCCATTATTAAGCAACGCCCTGATTCTGGGTATGATTGTGCTACCCAATTTCCCCAGTGGTATTCCTTGTTGGCCAATACTATAGAATGAAGTAATAATAAATGAAGTAAGCTGATGTGCATTTAAATTGGTTATTCCCTGTTCCCAGATCCGCTGTTCCCTGTTCCCTTTGAACAATTTAGGTATCCCAATCTAAATACTGAACAGCTTAATAATCATTGATCGCTGCAGCTATTGCTTAACACCTGCTTTGCCCCATGGATGAAGAACGCCTCCAAGCCTATCTGAGTCTGATTCAAATGCTGCTGATTTGTCCCAGTGGCAAGGAAGAGATTTTGAACTCCCACCAGGATTTGGTAGATGGGGGGTTGGTGCAGATGATGCAACAGGTGGCGGAGTGGTTGGCACAGGAGGGTAATAAAGATAATGGTGGATTTTTTAACTAATGTTGCCCGTCAGCTAGGGAAGGCCCTGGGATTGTCATCAACAAGTCCTACCTCTTCGCAATTGCCCACTGCTGACTCACAACTTAACTTCCTGATCAAGGTATTGCAGGCAACTAAAAAAAGCAACGGTAACCCGCAAGTGGTTTATCCCCTACTGCAAGCAAACCTAGATAAGCTAGATGATAACTTGGCAGTGCTATTGCGAGACTGGGCAACGGCGACACTGAAGAAAGTGGAACAACAACAAGCCCGTGGTATCGCAGGGATGATTGGCAATTTCAGTATTCTGATTGGGGAGTTTCCCCAAGGCAGTAGAGCGACTAACTTAGAGATTGCCATTACTGGCTACGAGGTGGTTGCTACTGTTTTTACTCGTGAGGCTTTTCCCCAACAGTGGGCAATGACTCAAAATAATCTGGCAAATGCCTACTTATTCAGAATCAGGGGTCAGAAGGCAGATAACCTCGAAGATGCCATCAAGTATTTCCAAGCAGCTTTGCAAGTGCGCACCCGTAAGGCTTTTCCTGTTGATTGGGCAACCACTCAAAATAATCTGGGGAATGCCTACTTATTCAGAATCAGGGGTCAGAAGGTAGACAACCTCGAAGCAGCCATCAAGTATTTCCAAGCAGCTTTGCAAGTGCGCACCCGTAAGGCTTTTCCCCAACAGTGGGCAGATACTCAAAATAATCTGGGGAATGCCTACGGTAACAGAATCAGGGGTCAGAAGGCAGACAACCTCGAAGCCGCAATCAAGTATTTCAAAGCAGCTTTGGAAGTGTGCACCCGTGAGGCTTTTCCTACTGATTGGGCAATGACTCAAGATAATCTGGGAAATGCCTACTTATACAGAATCAGGGGTCAGAAGGTAGACAACCTCGAAGCAGCCATTAAAGCTTACCAAGCGGCTTTGCAAGTACGCACCCGTGAGGCTTTTCCTATTGATTGGGCAACCACTCAAAATAATCTGGGAAATGCCTACTTATACAAAATCAGGGGAGAAAAGGCAGAAAACCTCGAAGCCGCCATCAATGCTTACCAAGCAGCTTTGCAAGTACTCACCCGTGAGGCTTTTCCTACTGATTGGGCAAGCACTCAACATAATCTGGCTGCTGCCTACAGTGACAGAATCAGGGGTCAGAAGGTAGACAACCTCGAAGCCGCCATCAAGTATTTCCAAGGGGCTTTGCAAGTGCGCACCCGTGAGGCTTTTCCTACTGATTGGGCAATGACTCAACATAATCTGGGGAATGCCTACAGTGACAGAATCAGGGGTCAGAAGGTAGACAACCTCGAAGATGCCATCAATGCTTTCCAAGGGGCTTTGCAAGTTTACACCCGTGAGGCTTTTCCTACTGATTGGGCAATGACTCAACATAATCTGGGGAATGCCTACAGTGACAGAATCAGGGGTCAGAAGGTAGACAACCTCGAAGATGCCATCAATGCTTTCCAAGGGGCTTTGCAAGTTTACACCCGTGAGGCTTTTCCCCAAGAGTGGGCAACCACTAAATTTAATCTGGGGAATGACTACCTTAAGAGAATCAGGGGTCAGAAGGCAGACAACCTCGAAGCAGCGATCAATGCTTTCCAAGGGGCTTTGCAAGTGTTTACCCGTGAGGCTTTTCCCAAAAACCATACCGAAACTAAATTTAGCCTTGGGCGTGCCTACCAAGATGCCCAACAGTTAACCAACGCCTACAATGCTTTTGCTGAGGCTATTGAAACAGTAGAGTCCCTGCGCGGCGAAATCGTCTCTGGTTCTGGCATCGAAGCAGACAAACAAAAATTAGCTGAAGAATGGCATAAACTCTACAGGCGCATGGTGACAGTTTGCCTGGAACTGGATAAACCGACCGAAGCAATTGAATATGTTGAACGTAGCAAAGGTAGAAACCTGGTAGAATGGCTGACTGACAAAAACCTATATCCTAAACGCGATCGCTACCCCAACCTAGAGGTTCACCAAGCTCACTGCCAGCAACTAAAACAGCTGCGACAAGAAATCATAGTAATACAGCGAGAGTTAGAGATATTCACTATAAATCGGGAGTCAGAGGAGAAATATCGCGAAAATATCAAGACAAACCAGGAAAGGTTAAAGGGCTTAAAACAGCAGCAGGATAACTTACTCAAAGAAATCAACCAACTAGATGATAGCTTTAGATTCACCCAACAGGTTGAAACTATCCCCTTTAGTGATATTCAATCCCTGATTGATGACCACACCGCTATTATTGAGTGGTATATCACACCAAATCAGATTCTCACCTTTATTATCACCCCTCAAAATCAGCACCCACAGGTTAAGAAATCTTCTTCTGAAGACTGGCAAGCTCTAATTGATTTGACTTTTAATGAGTACCTGATTACTTACTACGAGAAAAAAGACCAGTGGGAAACTAACCTAGATAACCTACTAAGCCAACTAGCCCAGATTCTGCATATAGAGGAAATTCTAGCTGAACTCCCCCAAAAGTGCGACCAGTTGATTCTCATCCCCCATCGCTTCTTACATTTGTTACCGCTTCATGCATTGCCCATCCAGAATAGGAAACAAGAGGCAAACAACAAGCAATATGGCGTTGCTGATTCTGGGTATGATTTTGCCCCCCTAACCCCCCAATTTTGGGGGGAACAAAACTCTCAAAGTCCCCCAAAGTTGGGGGATTTAGGGGGCTTGAGCAAAACCAAACAATCACGCATTTATACCTCAATTCAGCAACCCCAGCAAAATACCCACACTAACAATGCTTACTTATTGGATTTGTTCCCCAAAGGAGTTCGATATGCTCCCAGTTGCCAATTACTGCAACTAACTCAAAACCAAGAGCGCCCCCATTTCAGTACACTCTTTGCTATCCAAAACCCGACTAACGATTCATATAAAAACCTATACTACGCCGACTTAGAAGTTAACAACATTCTCCCATTATTCCCCTTTTCCCAAGTCTTAGCCAAGCAGGATGCCACTGAAGCTGCTGTTAAGACCAGTCAAGAGATGCCCCTATCCCACTGTAATCATTTTTCTTGTCATGGTCAGTTTCATGGTCAGTTTGATCGAAAATCACCCCAAGAATCAGCATTGATTCTCGCCAAAGACGACAGTCCAGAAGATGGACAGCTCACCTTAGCGGAAATCTTTGGACTAAGTCTCAATCAATGCCGCCTTGTTACCCTCTCTGCTTGTGAAACAGGCATTACTGCAGTTGCCGGTAGTACTGCTGATCAGTACAGCAGCGATGAATACATTAGTTTGCCCAGTGGTTTCCTTTATGCAGGTAGTCCCAGCGTTGTCAGCAGCCTTTGGACAGTGAATGACTTTGCCACTGCTTTCCTAATGATTAAATTTTATCAAAACCTAAGTCAGTTTCCCACCAGAGAAACCGGTGCAGTTGCCGTTGCCCTCAACCAAGCTCAAACATGGCTGCGGGAGGTTACGAAAGAAGCATTAGAAGAGTGGACAAACCATCTATCTCTAACTCCCACTCAGGAAGATGCCTTGTTTTATTGGTTTGAAGATGAGGAAACAAAAGAACAGCCTTTCCAATCACCGTATTACTGGGCTGCATTTTGTGCCATCGGTAATTGAACCTCCCCACCCGTCGCAGGGATGGGGATTCCCAGGCACAGCCTAAACGGCTGTTGTCTCCATGGGCGTGACTTTCCCTCGCACCGAGGGTAGCTGGATGGGGTCAATCCCCAGTTTTTCAAGACCCCTTTTTCTGATATTTACAGCCCCATTTACATCAGCATCATCGTGATATGCACACTCAGTACAAACAAACTTTTCTCCTTTTCTGTTGTCTGCACTAATGTGATGACAATTTGGGCATTGCTGAGATGTATGTCGGGGGTTTACTTTGATCACAGGTATGCCTGACTTTGCGGCCACGACTTCTACCTTCTTAATCAGTTCCCCCCAGGCAGCATCAGAAATTACACGATTAAGACCTCTTTTCTTCGATTGTCCATTATGTTCGTAACCACCGTTCTCGTTAGGTTTAGGCTTACAACGAGATTTCATGCCTTTTATGTTCAAATCCTCAAACACAATGGCATCCGATCCTAGAGTGAGATTTTTTGCTACTTCCCAGTGGTACGCAGAACGCTTATTAGTAACTCGTTCGTGCAATGAAGCAACTCTAGAGAATAATTTTTTACGATTATTTGACCCTTTTTTCTTGCGGCTTGCAGATCGCTGTCTCAGTCGTAAACGCCTGGCTTGACGTTTATATTTCTTGCTGTTACTAGGATTTTGGACTATCTCCCCATTACTAACACTAACCAGTTTTCTAATACCTAAGTCGCATCCTTTGACATGATCAGGTTTAATTTCCTTAGTTGTTTTTATTGGAGGTAGCGGGACGGACTTGTCTTCGATTTGAATACTGACAAACCAGCCTCGTGATTTTCGACGGACGGTCACTGATTTCATAGTGAAACCGTCTGGGATGGGGCGGGAGTTGAAAAAACTCATCCAGCCAATCCCAGGCAAGTAGATTTGATTTCCGTCTATTTTTACCTGACCTGGGGAGTATTTAAAACTCCGGAAACGAGAGCGTCTTTTAGGTTTTGGGTACTTAGTTTCACCTTTAAAAAACTTTGAGAAAGCAACATCCAACTGTCTCAGCATTTGCTGTAAAACGGTTGAATGGATCTGTTTATACCAAGGACGTTGCTTCTTTAGCACAGGAAGAGTTGAACTTTGAATCTCGTAAGGACTACGTCTAGGATTCCTTTTGCTCTTCTTCCAGGGGTAACCAACAGAGCTAGATTTGCTGACAGAACAAGTTAATGGGCACGCCTCTCCACGACTCTTTAAATCACAGTAATCTCCCATCTTTGGAGACTTAACTTGTTCGTAGGAATCATTCCTATCCTTTAATAAGTAGTTATACTGCGCTAATAGCATGTCCAACCATCTAACCATGGTATCCTCTTGCTGAAGACTAGGCTTGAGCTTATAGACGTAACCTAATTGCATAGTATCGACCTTTTTTATGTGCTATTCTAATTATAGAATACCTAAATTATAATGGCAATAGTATGACAGAACAAAAAAACAAAAAAGTAGGAAAACCTCGCCTTTATTCAGAACCCAAGACGACACATAGTATTAAAGCTACAAACACAGCCTGGAACGGATTGAAATGCTTGGCAGCATCTTCAGGCTTGAGTCTATCTGAATATCTAGAATCCTTAGGTAAAACCGGAATGTTGCCTTGATATTGTATTTGTTCGCGTAGCGTCACCGTTAAGGTCAGGGGAAAATTCATCCCCACCCTACAGAGGGATGGGGTATTCTTGTCCCCTGGCCTTTGGCCACGCTACGCGAACAAACTCCCCTATTTGATAAAACTCACTCCAGATATATCTCATAATTTTTATTATGTCACTGACACCTGAACAGAACATCAAAGGTTTTATTGCTCTAATCACAGACCAACCCTCTGTCTTTTTAGCTGAGAATAGGATGGATTTAGAACAACAAATAGACACGTTTTCAGAAGAAAGTTTTGAATCCCTTTCAGATGACATCTCCACTTGGTGCAGAAAATACCCCGACATACGCAAGGCTTTGAGGAAAACCATAAAAAACTTATTTGGTTCAACACCAAAAAACGACAGGGGTCAAGCTGAATCCAATCCCAAACCTAAACCCAAAGACTACAAAACAGATATAAAAAACAAGATGCGAGAAAATTTCCGCGAAACTAATAAGGAGCAAAAACTATCAGACTCTAGCAAATGAACCAAACACCCACAGCTTGGAAAGCACAAAAACCTAGCCTCACCCTCTACGGCTTTCAGCTTCGCCAAGACATTACCAAAAGCAAGCAAGAGGTGATGGACAATGCTAACCAACTGTGGGAACAATGTGTTGCCCTTGGGGAACAGCGGAACATCCAACTCCTCAAATCCCTCAAAACAGAACTCCGCTGCTACACTTACGATCCCAAAGACTCTCAGTACCACTACAATCCCAGTAATGAAGACCAAGAAGCAACAGCAGAGGAAAAACCCTATCTAGATTATTGGCTGGAATTGGTCAGGAAAGACCCCCAATCAGATCAAGCCCGTCAGCTGCGTTTTCACAGTGACTCAGATAAAAATGGTTTGCGCCTGATGGGAGAAGTTTATCCCCTGCGCATTCACGATACCTATGCCCTTGACCTGACCCTACGTTACCGTGAAACCGTAGAGTTAGCCCACCTCAGTCAGCTCAATCCCACTGACCACATCCAAGCCTCCATCGGACAAACCCTACTGCTATTTGCTAAACCAGTTAATGTGGAAGAATCCGCCTATGAAGACTTTGCTAATCACTGTGTTGCAGGGTTAGTCAAGGAAACAGCAGACTATCTCCAACTATCAGCAACGGGTCAACTCTTCGGTAGTCCTATCTTTGAATACGATAACGACAAACAGAAGCCCAGGGAACGCTGTCACATTCTAGTATGGTTAGACTCTCATCCTGAAACCTTGAACAAAAGTGTCGAGGCTTATCACTCCTTGCTCAATTTGCTCTGTTGTCGCAGTAAAATACATTACGCTTATTCTCAATCTCGCTACTGTCATGATCAAGCCTTGGAACTGTATAGGGAATTAGAGCAAAAGGTTAATGAGTTAATTCAACCCCCTGAAGAAACCCTAGAGGAACTCAAGCAGTGGCTCAAGGAAATACCCCAGATAGCATTTCCCTACGCTAAATACCTGCGGGATATAGAAGACCACAGAACTGCAATTACTACCAACATCGAGAACTATAGGTCCAGGTTAGAGAAAATTAAAGAACTGAGTTTGCCAAAGGATAACCTGGCATTTCTACAAACCTTCCTTGACCGCACCTGCAAGCAATTTCAAAATCAGATTCAAGTAGACCTCAACTACCTTAGACCTGGTCAAAACTTATTTGAGCAGATGACTGCCACGATTCGCGGCATGATCGAGGTTAAGCAAGCAGAAAGCGATCGCATTTTACAGGAAACCTTACAAGCTAACGAAGCTGCTGCCCAAAAACGGGAACAAAAATTAGAGCTAGTGATTACTACAGTCGGTACAGGTTTAGCGGTCAGCGGTATTTCGTCCCAAGTTGCTACCCATCCTACCAAGGAAATCTCATCAGCTTGCCAAGAACCTAAAGACCCTAAAGACGCTAATCTTGCCAGTTATTTGGGCTGCAGTTCCCTAGATATAGTCTTTCATCTCCTAGTAGGAGTTATCTTAGCAACTCCTGTAGGCATTATTCTTTGGTGGTGGCGAAGAAAGTAAGTATATGCCCGTAGCCCATATGCTTAAAGAGCTTCAGCCTCCCCACAGTCAGGACTTCAGACTCCCTTTAAGGTAAATTCAGTTTCCTAAGCAACACCTTATCAAATTCTCAGTTAAGGGTCACTGCCTCCTCAGTTAAGACCTGCATTCTAGTAATTACAGGAAAGCAGTTAACCAATTAAGCGAATCAACCCCAGGAGAAACAAACATGAAAGGTATCGTACTTGGCAGTTTAGGCACTTTATTGATTGCTACCGCTACCACTCCCGTCTTAGCATCAGAAATCGCTGCCAACTCTACTACTAGCCGTAACAATATTGTCGAAGTTAAACCCTTTAACCTGGTCTATCTCGGTTATCAAGGCTACTTTTCTGAGCAAGGTATTCCCAGTAATGCTGGTTTCATCAGCGCTGTAAAAACCAAGAGAATTACCGCCAAAGACCTCGTAGCCAGTGCTATTGAAAGAGGAAGATTATCCCCAGAAACCATCAATGATTCTAGCTATCTAGCTTATGTGAATACTGAACTATCCAACCTGGATCGGGATTAATACTTAGGTAAGCATATGAGCTACGCAAATTAGCTGAATGCTTACATAAGTTAAGACCTACATTCTAGTAATTAAATAAAACCAATTAAACTAATCAATCTTAGGAGAAACAAACATGAAAGGTATCGTACTTGGCAGTTTAGGCACATTATTAATTGCTACCGCTACCACTCCCGTCTTAGCATCAGAAATCGCTGCCAACTCTACTACTAGCCGTAACAATATTGTCGAAGTTAAACCCTTTAACCTGGTCTATCTCGGTTATCAAGGCTACTTTTCTGAGCAAGGTATTCCCAGTAATGCTGGTTTCATCAGCGCTGTAAAAACCAAGAGAATTACCGCCAAAGACCTCGTAGCCAGTGCTATTGAAAGAGGAAGATTATCCCCAGAAACCATCAATGATTCTAGTTATCTGGCTCATGTTAACAATCAACTATCCAACCTGGATCGGGATTAATACAAAGGTTAAGCATTTAGCCTCACGGGGTGACAACAAAGCTTAAACCTAGATAGGTGTTAGGTGTTAGGTTTTAGGTATTGGGTAAAATGAGCGCTTCGGAGTCATTTTTATTTCCCAGCAATTGAAGCAATTTTCACGCATACTTCGTCAATGATAGTTTTAATCAAGCCATCCCGCAAGGGCAATCTTCCCGCTTCACCTAACCCCTAAAACCTAACCCCTGTAAGATTTTAAACAGCGCTTCTCACCCCCTGAGGATTTCACTATGTGTTTTTTAAGAAGTTAGCTAAACTATAAGTAGTTTTTAAAAAGTACAAAAAAGGTGTTTTATGAAAACAGAACAGGCCCCTAATATCTTTGAGAGTCAGTGGCAACTCTATCAAAAAATACTGACTAACAATTACATG
>WTKN01000325.1 GCA_011524395.1 Moorena sp. SS36440bin_2 | reverse complement strand
AATTCTTAATTCTTAATTCTTAATTCTTAATTCTTAATTCTTAATTCTTAATTCTAATTAAAATCGATTTTCATACTCGAAAATTATCTTAGTATCATCTGAAAAATTGCTAGCACCCCGTAGCAAAACTTCTTCATTAACTCGATAGCGCAAGTTGTACTGAATTGGCTGATCAGTAGTCAACACTTTTAACAACGAAAATGATAAATTATTAGTAATATTAATTCCTGCTTCAGCACCTATCTCTAAGCTATCAGTGCGCCTATTATCATCTGTAACTGTAGTAGGGAAAATGCGAAATTCATCTAATCCTGCGGCATCACCAATCAGGTTGCTGACATTACTCAATAGTGCTGACCCAGCTAAGTTTGCTAAACCCAAGGTAGTATTGCCTCGACCCAAGGTATCCACAAAGCCACCCCCTAATAGGGCAACAATTTCCCCTTCACTACGTTTTGGCATACTATTGAGTTCCACTCGGTCAAAGAGCTGACTTGCTAGCCCTTTTACTTTGGCTTGAACCCGAATCGTTTCTGTACTGCCAAAATTAGTTGGGTTATCGCTAATTTCATTAGCAAAGGTTTCACTGGTAATGGGTTGTTTCCTAGACTCAATTACTGATGCCACCATCTGCACATCTAACTCTGGATCTCTACCAAGATTTGCTACAAATCGGGCATTATTGTTGTACTTTTTATCAAGGCGAAACTGAGTGGTAAAGAGATTCACCTGACCGCGCAGCAACTGAATCGTTCCTTCTGGTCTAATATCACTCATGTCGCCATTAATTAGAAGGGTACCGCTGGCAAGAAAATCTAATACTGGCAGCTGTCGAATTAGGATATTTTTACCTAAGGTCAACGTTAAGTTATTGAACTCGATTAGTTCGTCACCTGCCGATGCGCTACTCCCGATCGGGGCAGTTTGAGATTCAGAGATGGGTACTTGACCATCAAACAATTCGATGTAACCACCAACCCTAGGATTAAATAGTGTCCCAGTAATGATGCTCTGACCTTTAACACCACCACTGTAAATGCCTTTGAGATTGATGGCGAGTTGATTCAGGTCAACGGTGAGGGGATTCTCTAATGGTCTAGGTAGGTCTCGTAATGGCAAATTCCCTACCGCTACTAATTTACCACCACCAAAATTCCCTTGTAAGGTGTCTACAATTTCCATGCGGTTGAAGTTAAACCGGATTTTGCCATTGACCTCTGTCAGGGGTTCGGGTAAGGCTTGGGCAGCAATAGTAGCGTCTTCTACATTAATGTTACCGATAACGGTAAGTTGCTCCAGTTGCTGTAGCCAATCTTGGTCTTGGTCAAAGGTACCGGAAATATCTAAATCTACTTGTCCTTTACCATCGACCCAAGCGATTTGTTGATTGGTAAGCATGTTCAATCGGGCAAGTCCTTCGTTTTCAACCTTGAGTTGTACACTGACTTGCCGATTTTCTGGCTCTACTTCAGCAAAGGGTAACTTGTAGGGGATTTTGGCATTTACACTTAGGGGTTCAGACTCTTTAGTCAGAAAACTTTGGGCAAAGACGTTCAACCGAGCATTGTTGTAACTAAAGCTGCCTTCGATGGATTCGAGGGGTGTTCGGTTTAGGGTGGCATCCACTACCGATATTGCTCCCCTAGCTTGAGGATTGCTTAGACTGCCATAAAAGTCAGCTGTGGCATCAACAAATCCTCCATAACCAACAGAGCTGGGAAATTTCAACACTTCTCGAATCAAGGCAACCGGAACGTTCTTTAGCCGGAGCTGACCGGATGGCCCTTGTTCACTGATACTACCGGACAAAGTCGCTAGGCTCTGACCCGATTGAACCTGCACAGGTAAAAGATTCAGTACCCCTTCTTCAAAATTTCCTTGGGCGATAATTGTCTCAGCTTTATAGGAACCCCACTGCCAGTTTTCCCCTTGGAAATTAAATTCCGCACTGATGCCATCTTTGAGTGAACCTTCCATACTGATACTGCCAGTAAAACCACCATTCATCTCGCTAAGCTCTGGCAATAGTAAGCTCTCTTGACGCTGCTGCCGTTGTCTGTTTAGGAGGGTAACTATTTCTGACATCCGCCGCAGGGGTTTTTTGAGACCATTTTGTGGGTTACCTACTCCAGTAACAGCAAGATCAGTGGCTGTGCCGTAGACGGGCGCTTGCAAGCCTCGACCTAGGTCAGTTATCTCAAATAGTTGTAGGGTAGTTAGAATATCCTGGATTTCTCCGAGCTTAGCCTGGAGTTGCCCTTTAAATTCTGGTCCGTTGGGGGTTGGGGTGAGGTTGCCAGCAAATAAGTATTGACTATCACCTTTTTGAAACAAGCCATCGGTTAGAGTAATCTTTTCTTGCTGGTATTGGAAAAAGCCTTTTAACAAATTACCTCTGAGGTTGTCAAAGATAGGATTTGCGATCGCAATTTCACCGGATGATCCAAAGGTCTTGAGGTTGAGACCAATCTGCCCAGATATGTCTCCGGCCAAGGGTTTGCTTAACCATGGTTCGAACTTTTGAGCGTCTACCATCCCACTACTCAAGGCTAGACTCTTAATGGTATCGATCGGAAAATTCTCCACAGTCATTTGTAGATCATCCCCTGACCGAATCCCAGTAGCGGTTTTGTCCTGATACTGCACCAAAAAGGATATGGGTTGGTAATTGGGGTCTACCACAACCTCCAGTTTGTCTTGATTACCTGCTAGCTGGAGATTTACCCCTGATTTTGGTGCTATAGTCACTCGACCTGTCAGTAGGGATTCAAACTCCAGGGGACCAGCAAAAAAGTACCGCAGTCTTAAGTCACCGTTAATTGTTGGAGCTTTAGGAGTACCAGCAATGTTACCGTTAAAACCGACTAAGCCTCCTAAATTTAAGGCATAAGGTAGGTCAGCAGGTAATCGTTGCAAATTCAAATCCTCTGCTTGTACCTGGAAATCAAAGCTCTTAATTGCTTGTAAACCCTGACTCTGTGGGTTTAGATTGACAAAACCATTAGCATTGAATCCCTCGGCTATGGCTTCTTTAATCTCTAGCCTTTGACCATTCCAGTCAAAGGATGTGGCTAGGGCACGCTCAAGTATAGAAATGCCTTCACTAAAATTCAGCTTACCCTTAGCTTGGATTGCTGATAGAGCTGTATCTGGTGTAAATAGCAACGGACCATCAATATTGACACTGCCATTGAGACGTCCTCGTAAATCGGGATTAATCTCCCACAACTGGAGATTAGTAGGCTCAAAAACCCCCTGAAATTTACCATTGCTAAACTCAGCTGTTCCTAGTAATTGACCACCAGCAACATTCAGTTGTCCAGACCCTTTGCCCTCAATGGCGTCAATAGTTAAATTAGTTAGATTACCAGAGACAGCGACATTCCCGGAAAGAGGGCCATTGAATTGGGGGGGTACCGGAACAAGAGCACCCAAGTCAAGGTTAGAGGTTTGTACCTTGGCCTGGAAGTTACCATTGGCGATATCGATTTGAGAAGCCTGAATCCTACCCCCTTCCACATCTAGAGTACCAGACCCACTCGCGGTAATGCTGCTAGGACTTACGGAATCTAGATTCCCTGAGATGGTAAACTCCCCGGAGGCTGGACCGTCGAATTGCGATGGTATTGGTCCGAGACGACCTAACTCGAGATTGGATGCAAGTACTTGAGCTTTGAAGTTGCCTTTAGCGATATCGACTGCATCAGCTTTAATGGTTCCTCCTGCTAGGTCTAAGCTACCAGACCCACTAGCAGTAATGGTGCTAGGACTTACCGAATCTAGATTTCCTGAGATGGTAAACTCCCCGGAGGCTGGACCGTTGAATTGGGGTGGTATTGGTCCAAGACGACCTAACTCGACATTGGATGCAAGTACTTGAGCTTTGAAGTTGCCTTTAGTGATCGCGATCGCATCAGCTTTAATCGTCCCTCCTGCAACATCTAAACTACCGGAACCATTAGCGGTAATCGTACTAGGACTTACCGAATCCAAATTTCCTGAGATGGTAAACTCCCCGGAGGCTGGACCGTCGAATTGGGATGGTATTGGTCCGAGACGGCCTAACTCGAGATTGGATGCGAGTACTTGAGCTTGGAACTTGCCTTTAGCGATCGCGATCGCATCAGCTTTAATCGTCCCTGCTGGGACATTTAAACTACCAGACCCACTAGCGGTAATCGTGCTAGGACTCAAAGACAAAACATTCCCTGAGATAGTCAAGTTCCCTGAGATGGGACCTTTAAATTCAGAAGGTACTGGTGCTAAGGCTTGTAGAGGAATATCAGAGGCTTGAACTAGGGTAGAAAAACCACCATTGATCAGTTTTACATTGGTAGCACGCAAGGTACCACCATCAACCGTTACGCTGCCGTAACCGCTGGCACGGAGGGTTTCTGGCTCGAAAGAATCAAGACGACCGGACAGATTAAATTGACCATTGAACGGTCCGGAGAATTGTGGCGGTAGAGATGGTGCAGGTAAGGTTTTGATGATTGGTGCCACAGAAATATTCTTAGCTTCTACTAACCCCTGCCAGCGCCCACCCCCCACTTGAAAATTAGTAGCTCTGAGAACACCATCACCCATGGGCAGATTAGCATAACCAGTGGCACGAAAATTCTGGGGCTTGTCCAGGGGAGAAAAGATCTGGGTTCTGCCATAAATTCGACCCACAGGAATGGGTAGATTAAATCCATACTGTTTTGCGATCGCATTCCCTGGCACATCCACAGCTTTTAGATCAAATACTGCCCCCCCCTGATCCATAAATTTGATATCCCCCTTGCCTGTGACTAAGCCACCCACTGTTGGTTTTGCCTGCAAGTTTCTAATGGCCAGCTCAGTATTAATAACGCTAAAGTCAGCAGTAATAGAGCTGAAGTTAACCTCGTCAAGGGTGGCGGGAGTAGTGGTAAACGCTTCTCCAATCACAATCGGGTTGTCAATAGCTCCAGTTACCTGAAACGTAGCCTGTGCTTTACCTAAAGTAGTTACTGGTAGCTCTTTGATCCCAAAGGTCTGTGCATACTGCTGTATCTGAACCGGTTCGGTTGTTGCTCTGAGCTTGTAGCCCGACTCAACATCCAGCATTCCCCCAATTTGGGCAGGTACTTGACCGAATCGGCTAGTTATGTTATCGAGCCAAATCTGACTCCCTCGAAAGTTCAGCTTACCTTTGCTTTCAGTGAACAGTTGGGGCAAAGGTTCTAAGCGGGCGATGGTGTCAGAAAAGTTAATGGTACCCCAATACTGCCAAGGCTGTTCAGCATTATTCCGTTGTATTCTCAGGTTGCCACCCAGTTTACCCCCTTGAAGCTTCAGGGGAATCAGAAGTACTTTACTAACCTCTGCTGCACTAACGTTATCGACATCAAGGTGCAAGTCAGTTTCTTGTTGAGAGAGGTGGTAATCTCCCTTAACCTTTAAATTTCCCCCACTTAACGCCTGACTATTTACATCAAAGCGAATCAGCTGACCTCCGTCGAGAAATTTACTTTTCCCCCTAACTTCAGTAAATATCATCGGTGGTTCTTTGATTCCCACTTGAGATCTTGGCACCACCACCACATCCGCATCCCGCCACCGCACCACCTTTGGGTCTACCTTAAACGCCGAATCTTGGGCAGTTTGTGTAAATGCTGTAGACACCCAGGTTAAATCTTTGTCCTGTTCAACATATATATTAGGTTCAACTAGGGTTACATCCAGTTCTAGGGTTCTGGTAAATAGCAGTTTAACAGGGTTATAGGTTACCTTCACTGCCTCCGTGACAAGATTATCGGGATCGGTAGGGGTAGCTGGTATTTCCGAAGAACCAAACTGCACACCATTTAGAGAAAAGCCCTCCACTGGTCCAACATTGACTTTCCGGTTAAGAAAGCTAGATAAATTTTTCTCTACCGTTGGTGCTAATTCCTTCTGGATGAAATACCAAGCAAAAAGGCTTCCACCCCCTATCCCAGAAGCTAGCATCATGACCATTAGCATGAAGACCGGACGTAGCAGCTTCTGCCAAAACCCTCTACTTACCGTAGGTTCTGGATTATTTTCCGGAGTAGGCTCTGGTAGATTACCAGGATTGGGAGAGTTACTCATCTTGATTGGTTTGCACCTTACAACTGGAGTTCCGAGGGAATAGGAGGGCATTGTCATCTTAATTTATCAGGGAAATATAGGGAGTAGGGGTATCCGTTGTGGGTACTTAATACCAAGTGCTTTTCAAGAAGATCTAACCATTCCCAATCATGATTGGGAAGAAGGGGAAGAGGGTTAGGAGATCGAAGAAGGTGCTGTGTCCAAATGGTGTGAATGCAACTCGGGATAAGGCAGATAACACTACTACTTTTTTTCTCTGACGAAATTCCCTATCTTGATAGTTTCCAGAGCCAAGATTGATCGGTGGGTTTAACCCTATAGTTATGGGTGGTTTCAATTCCCTGACGTAATTCCTCTGACGGTCGATAAAGTAAAACATTTTTGAAACCCTCCGGAATCTCCGGTATGTTGGTAGAGCTATTGGATTTATCCAATAACATCAGCTGTACATCCGGACGAAGTAGATGACACAGAGATAGAACCCTACCGGGAATTTCATTACTGATCAAGAGTGGTTGTGGGATTTGATTAATCCAAGCTGCTACGTCGGGATTATTGCGACTCTTCGCATAGCTCTTGTGCCACCAAACTGGCAGTTGAGAGCTGACGATACAGGAGAGTATGCCGCTAAATGCTAGAGCAATTGCTATTGACTTCCAAGTTTTAGGATTTTGTCGGGTTTTTACCATGGGCACCATGTCATGGTCACCCCTTACTTGCCCATCTTGCCTATCTTCGGGATTTGCTACATTTCCATCAATCATTCCCTTGGTATATTTTCCTGAGTTTTTAGCTTCGGTTGTCAGGAAATAAGCAATAGCTAACTGAATACCTAGATAACAGGGAATAGCATAGCGAGTAATGCTAGAACGGCGACCACCTAGTAGCACATCTGGACCGATGAGAGCAATTCCTGTCACTCCAATTAAGGTAATAATAAATACCCAAGCATGCTGAGGAGCGTTACGACAAAGATAGTAGAGGGCATATCCTGCTAACAATAAACTGAGATAGTGGAGGGGACTCAAAGGATGGATGCCTTGGTTAACATCAAAGAAAATCCGACTGAGGTTTAAAGTCCAAAATAGGGGTAAAAAGCCTGAACGACTATGATTAACTGAGTCAGTATTGGTGATAAATTTGGAGAAATTAATGATAACAATAATTAGCCAAGGAGAGAATAGCAATACTCCTCCTAAGGAGGCTAGTAAATAGCTAGTTACTCGCTTACTCCACCGACCAGCTTCGGTAATTAATACATACAATCCCTGTCCAATTAATACAAAGGCTGAGAAAGGGTGAGTATAAAGTGCTAAGGCAACAGTAAAGCTATAGATAATCCATCGATAAGGTTTTTTAATGAATTGCTTTCTCCTAGAATAATTCATTGCCCATAAAAGGACTGCACTAGAAAGCAAAATAGTAACAGTCCATAAACTATATTCTCGGGCTTCTTGGGCATACAAAACATGAAAGGGAGAAATAGCAATTATGGCAACAGCTACCCAGCCGATTAATTTTGAACCAAAAAGTTCTAAGCACAGCCAGTAAGCACAGGGAAATGCTAATAAGCTAATTAGTACTGATAGCAGTCTGATCGTTCCTACGGAATTGCCAAACCTTTGCAACCATAACCTGGCCATTAGATAGTAAAGGGGGGAATGTTCGGGGTTGCCTGCTAGGGAATTAATGGTGTCATTGATATCTTTTGTAGTATTGGGAAATTGGTACTGTTTTAAGAAATTTTCTACGCTAATAATCTGACCATCAAAAATATTTTCTACTAGTTCGGTTCGAGTGTGACCAGAAATTCTAAGGGAGGTCATTGTCTCGTCGTACCAGTAAACTTTACGGTCTAGGTTGTAAAATCTAAAGACTATTCCCAGTACGATTACGATAATCAGTAAATTTCGAAACCAGATAGAATCAAGAGTAATTTTCTTGATCATGTTAACTACGATAACTAGGGGATAATTGAAACTATAGCAAAGGGAACAGGGAACAGGGAACAGGGAACAGGGAGTAGGGAGTAGGGATATAGCGCAACGCGCAAGGGCAAGAGGCAAGAGGCAAGAGGCAAAAGTTAACTACAAAAGCTTTTCAGGTTCTATCAATTTATTAAATTTAATGCGTAGAGCTATAAATATAAAAGAGCTCCAAACGCTAAACTAAAATAGAAAAAGGATAATTGAATATAAATACTTTAAAATTCGCTATAGCGTTTCCTAGTAAGGGTGAGGTACATATAAAGTTTATTACTTTCTCCCGACTCCCTGCTCCCGACTCCCGACTCCCGACTCCCTATTCCCTTTGCTAAGTTACCAAGTAATGGCAACGTTTTTTAAAATTGTCATGGGACCGTGGTCTTTCAGACGTTTCATTTGCTCTTGGTTTCGGACTAGGAGAGCTCCAGCAAATCCGAGGGAGTTAACACCAATTGACTGGAAATCTGCTTGAGAACGGGGTAAAAGCAACATCCATTGCCTTGTGGCGAGGAGATTGTAGGCACCGGATTGCTTGTTATCATTGGCATTATTCCATGGCAACCCGACTGCACTAAGTAATCTATGGTACAACTCAAGGGTAGCTTGAGCCGCATCCCATGGGGAGTTTACCCAACTAGGGTCAAGCTGAGCAATAGCATGGATGAAGGGCAGGGTTGGGATGGTGCCAACAGAATCCTGAAAGTTAGCTGATGCGATCGCATTTTCTATCGGGATGTTAACTCCTTCAGGGGCTAGGGGCAGAGGAACGAGTTGCAAGTGCTTGTGTCGTTGACTCGCACCACCAATCGTTCCAGCATTATAGAAAGCCAAGCCATCAATTTCCCCAAGACATGCCCACATAGCAGCAAAATCCTGTAAAGTCAGCCAAGTATCTTGCTCCTCGAAAGCACGGGTTATGATCAGCAGGTGATGGTCAACTACGTTGTATTTGTTCAACAGACACAGGTGGGTGTCAGAAAGGTCTGCTACAAATAAGTCTTGTTCGTAGGGAAGAAAAGGGTTGAAATTCTTCGATGAAGTAGCTGTTTTTTCCTCTTGCTTCTTCTTGGCTTTGTCTTTCCGTACCAGATTAGACAAAATCCGCACCAAGAAGCGAATACCCTCCTGTTCTACGAACTCGTATTCTGTCGCTATGGAGTGGAGTGCTTTACATTCAATAGCGTGTTCAGTTTGTGCTTTCAGTTTCGGCCACAATGTACCTGGTTCTAGTACTAGTGTTCCTTCGGTAATTGGTTGTTCTTCAATCATAGCGATCGCATTTCCTTCAGCTTCTATGGCAATCTTAAATCATTTGTCAAAAAGCAAGCATTAAGCCGTCAGCTGTCAGCTGTCAGCTAAATGCTTAAACTAAACCTCGAATAGGGAGCAGGGACTTCGGAGCAGGGAGCAGGGGGAAGAAAGTTGACTTTACCTGTTCAGAATAACAAACGCTATAATCTTATTGATTAATATTTAAACAATACACCTTAATACTATCAATTAGCATGAATAATTGATAATATTAATTGGATTTCTTGGCTACTGTTCTCTATTTCCTGTTCCCTGTTCCCTATTCCCTATTCCCTATTCCCTACTCCCTACTCCCTACTCCTTAAAAAGTTGTCAGTCTTACCCTTCTGAGGAAGTATTTCTTGGTACAGATTTAAATCTTTACTATGATGTGCGCCATCCTCAATGGTATAAACGCCCGGATGAGTTTTTGAAGCAAAAGAACAAGCCCAGCAACAAGTGAAACAAATTGTAGTCAATCTGTTTAAATCAGGGATGAATATTGAACAAATTGCTAATATCACTGGACTTGATCGGGATAAAATCATATCATGTTCAGATAATCAGTTATAAAAACATAGCTTACTTCTGCTAGGGAATTGGGAATAAGGATATAATTCCAACTATTGCCATAAATTACCAGATTTTATCCAAGAGCGACATTATTAATCAGCCAAGCTGCATACTGTTCGTTGACATGCTGTGTACTTAGTACCACAAATTCAGGGGTATCGTAGGGATGATAATTAGTTACAGTCTGCTCTGCTTTAGAGATCAGCTCCGTAGTTGTTTTGATGACTAGCAGCACTTCAGAATCAGACTCAACCTCACCCTGCCACCAATAAACTGAAGAGATCCCGGGAATAATGTTCACACATGCTGCCTCTCTACGCTGGAGAAGCTGATTAGACAGATCATGGGCAACAGCATTATCAGGACAGGTGACAAGGATTAAAACGATGTTCATGCTTTTGCTCAATCTTTCTTGGACTCGGCAATATATTAAACCAGATTCCGCACTTTACAATGTTTTATACAGAAAACGGTTAAAATTATGACGTTGCTGAATTAGAGTAAGCTGTTCGGCATTTATTTTGATCGCTCACAAGCCTTGCTGTAAGAGGTCT